>JBATLA010000751.1:0-3212 GCA_049669945.1 Polyangiales bacterium
GCGCCCACGTCCCGCGCCGTGACACCGAGGATCTCGTCTGCGGCCGGATTCGTCGTCTTGATGATCCGGCCGCGGTCGACGACCAGGATCGCGGCGCGAAGCGCTTCCACGATCTGCACCTGCATGCGTTGCAAGCGCTGCTCCGCGAGCGCGGCTTCGCGCAGCCTCTGATCGCGGGCCGCCAACGCGAGCACCATTCGCTCGAACTCCGCCACGAGCTGACCGAGCTCGTCGTTTCGCTTGATGTCGACCGTACTCGAAAGGTCACCACGCGCGACTGCGGCGACACGCTCGTGCAAGAGGGGGATGGGCCGCAACAAGCGTTGCGAGAGGAACGTGACGGCGACACCAACGATCAAGGCGAGGAGCCCGAGCAAGCCGAGTAGAAACGTGGCGCGCTCAGACTGAGTCGCCGCGAGCGCGCTGGTTCGAGAAATGCGTTGTTGCACGCTTTGTGAAGCGCGGTCGTAGTTGCGCTCGATGCGCTGCTCAGTACTGCGGAGCTTCGTGAGCAGAGCTTCGGCCATCTCTTCCTCGCCATCGATGGTGGCGAAGAGCTGCTCGTACTGTGGGTCGATCTGCCCGTAGGCGCGGCCGATCGCGTCGAGCTCTCGTCGCACCGACCGAAGTGGCGCGGGCCGGCCAAGCTCCTGGGCTAGCGCCTCTGCTCTTTCGACGCCCTCGTACGCGCGTCGAAGCGTCGTAGGGCGGATGCGAAGCGCCGCCCGCAGCCAGTTCTTCGTCGGAGTGCTGCGCTCAGACTCGAGCGCACGCTCGACGAGATTCGCGTAGACGCTCTGCGTCGCCTTGGCCTGGCTCAGCGTCAACGCCAAGGGCAGGTAGCCGTCTTCGAGCAATCCAAGCGTCTGAGAAGTGTGGTGGTGCTGCACGAAGCTCAGACCGCCAACGACGCCGAACGCGACGAGCACGACGATGTACCCGAGCACGATGCGAGTCGGAATCGTCAGCCATGTCCGGCGTGCAGGGCGAACCACCCCCCGAGCCTAAACCGACCTCAGCTAGTTGACCAGCGCGTCGCTCGCGCCGGCCGTACGGCCCGCATGCGCGTGATACTCGACCGCGGCGCGCACGAAGCTCGTGAAGAGCGGGTGAGGCTTGTGCGGCTTGCTCTTGAACTCGGGGTGGAACTGGCATCCGATGAAATGCGGATGGCTCGGAAGCTCTACCATCTCGACGAGGCGTTCGTCGGGCGACAAACCGGAAAGCACGAGGCCACCGCGCTCCAAGTCGTCGCGGTACTGGTTGTTCACTTCGTAGCGATGGCGGTGGCGCTCGCTAATCTGCGCTTTGCCGTAGATCTGCGCAGCCAGGGAGTCGCTCTTGAGCGCGCACGGGTACGCACCGAGCCGCATCGTGGCGCCCTTGTCTTCGATGCCGCGCTGGTCGGGCATGATGTCGACGACGAGGTGTTTGGCGTCCCGCGCGAACTCCGCACTGTTGGCGCCCGCTAGCCCGCACACGTTGCGCGCATACTCGACGACCGCCATCTGCATGCCGAGGCAAATCCCAAAGAATGGAACGCCGTTCTCGCGTGCATACTCGATTGCGCGAATCTTCCCCTCGGAACCTCGGTCGCCAAATCCGCCCGGCACCAGGATCGCGTCGTGCTGACCGAGGCGCGCGCTGAGGTCGCCGGTTTCGAGCTCTTCACTGTCGACGTAGTCGAGGTCGAGCTTCACACCGCACTCGAGCGCGGCGTGCACCAAGGACTCGTGAAGCGACTTGTACGAATCGCGAAGATGAACGTACTTGCCGACGAGCGCGATCGAAACATGCCCGCGATCGGGCGCTAGGTAGCGCTCGACCGTACGCCGCCAAGCCGAGAGGTCCGGATCGCGTGACCAGATGTTGAGCCGCTCCGCCAGGAGCCGGTCGAGGCCCTGCTCGTGCAAGGTGAGTGGAAGCTCGTAGATCACACGCACATCGGGCGCGGCGATGACCGCTTTCACAGGCACGTTGCAGAAGTGAGCGACCTTCTCCTTGAGCTTTTGCGGAAGCTCCCGATCGACGCGGCAGAGCAAGATCTCCGGCTGGATGCCGAGGCCAAGCAGCTCCTTCACCGAGTGCTGTGTCGGCTTGGTCTTGAGCTCGCCGGCGGCTGCGATGTGCGGGATGAGCGTCACGTGCACCGACACGCTGTTTGTCGGCCCGAGCTCGACGCGCAACTGGCGGACCGCCTCGAGGAACGGGAGCGACTCGATGTCGCCGACCGTGCCGCCAATCTCGACGATCGCCACATCGACATTGCGGGTGGCCTCACGGACCCGCGCTTTGATCTCGTCGGTGATGTGCGGAATCACCTGAATCGTCGCGCCGAGGTACTCGCCGCGGCGCTCCTTCGCGATCACGGAGTCGTAGATGCGACCTGTCGTGAAGTTGTTCGCCTTGGTCATGGTCGCGTTGGTGAAACGCTCGTAGTGACCGAGGTCGAGGTCGGCTTCAGCGCCGTCGTCGGTGACGAACACCTCGCCATGTTGGAACGGGGACATCGTGCCTGGATCCACGTTGATGTACGGGTCCAGCTTGATGTTCGTGACCCGCAATCCTCGTGCTTCGAGGAGGGCGCCCATGGAGGCGGCCGCTAGGCCTTTTCCGATGGAGCTGACAACTCCCCCTGTGACGAAGATGAACTTTGTGTGTCGCGCGTTCATCCGGTGGGGCTCCTAGAAAATTGCGCATGGCGCGCAACAGGCCGACCCTAGATGCAGGTCCCGGCCCTGTCAATCCGGTAAGAGCGAAGCGCGGGTTAAGCCCGTAGTTCCGAAGCGCTCGCGCAGCGCCTGCGTCGTCGCTGCCAGACGTTCTCGGCGTGCGCGATCGGCGTCCGGAAAGAGATCCTCGCCCGGGCCATCCGAAAACACCGACGCCGATACACCGGTCAGTCGGACACCGGATTCCAGATCGTCGAAACGGTCCAACAGATCGGTCGCTGCCGCAAAGATCGCATCGGTGTCCGACACCGCGCGCGGCAGCTTCACCTGACGTGTGCGGATCTGGTGGTCGCCATACTTGATCTTGAGGGTCACGACCCTGGCCCAAAGCCCTTTGTCGACGAGACGATCGGCGACCTCCATGGATTGACGGAGGATCGGTTTCAACATCGACTCCTTGCTCGTCAGGTCGTGCTCGAACGTCGACTCGGTGCCGAGGCTTTTCGGAGGCGAGCCCACCGCGACCGGCCGGTCGTCGTG
>JBATLA010000752.1:0-2168 GCA_049669945.1 Polyangiales bacterium
CTTCGCGCCCGTCACGCAACTCGAGTACGCGCGCCTGGGCCAGGTCACGCCCGAGATGAAGCGGGTCGCCGAACGCGAGGCGCACCTGACAGCCGAACAAGTGCGCGACGAGGTTGCGGCCGGGCGGATGATCATTCCCGCCAACAAAGTACACCTCGGATACGCGCTCGACCCGATGTGCATCGGGCGGGCGGGTCTCACCAAGGTCAACGCCAACATGGGCGCCTCGCCGGTGTCGTCCGGCACCGACGAAGAGGTCGAGAAACTCCGCTGGGCGGAGCGCTGGGGGGCCGACACCGTGATGGACCTCTCGACCGGAGGAGACCTCGACGCGACGCGTGAAGCGATTCTTCGAAACGCGCAGGTGCCGATTGGCACCGTGCCGATTTACTCGATGATCATCGGGCGAAGCATCGAAGAGCTGACGCTCGACGTGATTCTCGACACCCTTCGCCACCAAGCCCGCCAAGGCGTGGACTACTTCACCGTCCACGCGGGTGTCGCGCGGGAGCATCTTCCGTTCATTCGGAAGCGCTTGATAGGCGTCGTCTCTCGGGGCGGCTCTCTTCTCGCCAAGTGGATGCTCCATCACGGGCAAGAGAATCCCATGTTCACGCACTTCGAGGCGATTTGCGATGTCATGCGTGAGTACGACGTGTCGTTCTCGCTCGGGGACGGCCTTCGTCCCGGGGGCCTCGCTGACGCCACCGATGGTGCGCAGCTCGGCGAGCTCGATCGGCTGGGGGAGCTAACCGAGCGCGCGTGGAAGAAGGGTTGCCAGGTCATGGTCGAAGGCCCGGGACACGTCCCGTTCGACCAAATCGAGTACAACATGAAGCTTCAGCGGCAGCGTTGTCATGGCGCGCCGTTTTACGTGCTGGGACCGCTCGTGACAGATGTGTTCCCCGGATACGACCACATTACGAGTGCGATTGGCGCGACCGCAGCCGGGTATCACGGCGCGGCCATGCTCTGCTACGTCACACCCAAAGAGCACCTTGGCCTCCCGAAGCGAGAAGACGTCAAGCAGGGGTGCATCGCCTACAAGATCGCGGCCCATTCCTCCGACGTGGCGCTCGGAATTCCCGGCAGCCGCGACTGGGACGACGACCTCACCCGCGCGCGTGCCGCCCTCAACTGGGAAAAGCACTTCGACCTGGCGTTCGACAGCGACACGGCGCGGGCATTTCACGACGAAGACCTCGACGTGGACACCGACTTCTGCGCCATGTGCGGCCACGATTGGTGCTCGGTCCGGATCTCGAAAGAAATCGTCGAGTTCGAATCGGGTAAGGCAAGCGGCTTCGAGCGCGAACGCGTGATGAAGTCCCCCGCACTTTCGCCCGAGCAGCAGGACATCCTTCGTACCCGCGGCCACCTTTCGCCCGCGGAAATCCACCGGCTCGCGAGCAAGACCCAGAACGCTGTGGGCGCCCCCGAAAAGGCCGCTTGCCATAGTGATTTGGTGGGAAATGAAACAGACGCGTTGCAGGTCCAGGGGGAAAAACTGCTACAATTGCGACGCAAGGGGAACGAAGGGGCGCCGCACCCGTAGCCGCGCTCCGAGCGAAAGGGAAAAAGATGGGGAAGAAACTGATCCTGGTCGCCACGATAGGCGCCTTGGCAATGGCATTTGGCTGCTCGAGCTCGGGCAGTAGCGGCGGAACGACCGCTGCGTCACTGTCGGACTTCGAGTACCCGCTGACGTCCACCGACGTCGCGACCGGTTCCGAGGTCTACGCCGAGTTCTGCGAAGGCTGCCATCCCGGCGGGCAAGAAGGCGATGGCCCGAAGATCGCCGACGAGATGGAATCTCCCGCCGAGGTGCGCTGGAAGGTTCGCGTCGGCGGCGACGACATGCCCGCGTTCGGCCCCGACAAGATCAGCAAGGCCGACCTCGAAGCGCTCCTCGCCTACGCCGAGACCCTCGGCGCCGTAAAGCGCTAGTTCGCTATTCGTTGTCGCAACAGAAGCCGTAGGGGATGAACGTATCCTCTGCGGCTTTCGTGCGAACGGTGACCCCCGAGCTTCTTCATACGGCAAAAGGATCCCACAGCGCCGCAAGCCGCGAACAGCGCGCGCCCGAAGGGCGAAGCCCGGCGCGCATGCGCCGCCAAGAGGTTGTGAAGCAACGCCGCGGAGGGAGGACTACGGGTGGGGGTGGGCGG
>JBATLA010000753.1:0-1907 GCA_049669945.1 Polyangiales bacterium
GAGTAGGCTCGAGCACGATGCCACGCGCGCGCGCTGCTTCGAGCGCGGTGGCGCGCGGTTCTTGGTAGTGCCGTGATCCCAGGTAGGCGAAGAATCGCTCGCTCGCTGGGATGACGATGTCCTCGGGAATCCATTCGATGCGCTCGCCATCGCCCCAGCACACCTCGCCGCGCTCCATCTTCCAGGCGGCTTCGCTTAGGTCGAGGGGGCCGAGCACCTCTCGGATCGCTTCGAAGCGACCTTGGAGCTCTGGGTCCAAGAAAAACGATTGCCCGCCCCCGATGAATGCGATGTGGTAGCGCGACGGGTGGTGCGCCAATCCGTCGAGCCCGAGACGCTGCGCGCCTTGAAAAAGCATGTGCATCGTTGGTTCACCGATGCCGAGCCCCGGGTGGTCCTGTCCTGGCCACTGCGGGTCCCGAAGCGAGAAGTTCGCGGTCGGGTTCTGCAGCATCATCCATTCGATGTAGAGGAAGGTCAGGTCTTCCGGTGGCTCGAGGCCTTCGGGCGCAGGCCGCTTCACGCGCCTGAGCACTTGATCGACCAACAGATGCTCTTCGCCGTCCTTCTTGGCGTGGACCGTGAGGTGCTGGCGTTCGGGGTCGGCAGGGTCGATATCCAAGCGGAGGTCGGTGAACCCGCGAGCACGAATCGTCTCGGCCAGCCCGTACTTCTCGATGGCAAACTCGAGGCCGTGTCGCGAATAATAGTCGAGAATGCGTGTCGAATGCGCGCGCGATCCGGTGAGGTCCCCGTAGAGATCCTCTTCGGTGATGGTGAAATCGCCGCTCGGACGCTGAAGGTCGTACGGGTCGAGCTCTTGAGCGATTTGAGTGTACTGCTCGAAGAGGCTCTTCTTGGGCTCTTCGGTGATCGCGGCCTCGTCGGTGAGCAGCCATCGAATGAAGTCCGTCGACGAGCGCCAGGCATCATCGCTGTATCCACCCCCGAGGGTGACGACGGCGGGGCAGCCGTGTTGACGCGCGAGCTCGATGACGAAGCAGTCGCGTTCGAGGACGCCCTTGCGCGTGAGCATGAACTCCCCGAGCCGATCTTCGGCGAGGACGTCGTTGCCGGACACGTAGAAGATCAGCTTGGGCACCATGCGTTCGAGGGCGGCCGTTAGTGTATCGCGGAGCACCTTCATGTACGCCTCGTCGTCCACCTCGGACGGGAGCAGGAACTGCGAGTCTGCGGCAGCTTCCACATGGCTCCATACCGAACCGTGAATCGAGTACGTGAACACGGTCTCGTCGTGCTCGTACGTGACGATGTTGCCGTTGCCTTGATGGTAGTCGAGATCGACGATGGCAATGGGGGCGTCGAATCCGTCTTCACGCAGAATTGCGATTGCCACCGCGATGTCGTTGTAGACGCAAAATCCGCCGCCCGCTTCGGGCTCCGCGTGGTGAAACCCGCCGCCGATGTTGAACGCGACGCGGTCGCTGCGGCGAACGGCCCACATGGCCGCTTCTGCTGTCCCACCGACTTGTCTTCGTTGTGCAATCAGCACCGGGTCTACTTCGACGTCGTGCGCTTCGAGTCCGAAGATCCGGCCGAGGTATTCGGGCTGCGCGGTTTTCGCGAGGTACGCATCGGAGTGCACCTTCGCGAGGTCGGCCAACGCAACCAGAGGGGCAGGGCGCACTTGCTTCGGGCCGATGAGGCCGGCGGCGCCGAGGGAGCCGAGGATCTTTTCGCCGCGGGCTACCTCGACCCCGGGCACGCGCGCTGTCTCGCCGAGCTTCTCCACACGGTACTGCGGGTGGTACCAAAGGCCCACCCGATCCTTCAGGCGCCGTCTCGCTCGCCGCCGCTGCCGCCAGGTGGTCACGATGGCTACATCGAGATGGAGCCCTTGCGGAACTCGGTTTTGGAGATGTGGACGTTGATGACCACTGGTTTGC
>JBATLA010000754.1:0-20888 GCA_049669945.1 Polyangiales bacterium
GACCTGGAGCACGCACTCCATGGTTTCTTCGAGGCGCTCGAGCATGTCACCGCCACCGTAGTCATCGAGACCGTTGATGCGCTCGGCGAGTCTCATCACCCGCTCCGCGTCGATGGGAAGGAGCCGATGCCGAACCGGATCCGCCACGCGGGTGAGAACGGAGATGGGGAACGGAGGACCGAGCGTTTCGGAAGAGCTCAAAGCGGCTCGAGGGTACACCGACGGGATCGGCGGGCACCAGATCCGGACGGGCACGCTCTTTGGCGCCACATCAAGGCTGCGTGGTGCGCTCGTTGCGGACTCGCTCCACCTCGGGCGTTTCCCTCAACGCGGGGTGGACTAGCCAGCTCGTGGGCACGCGCACCGGGAGGTCGAGCAACTGCTGGGCGTAGGCCTTGCCCTGTGGGTCGAAACGCAGGGACGAGATGCCACCGCCGCCGAGCGCATCACGCAGGACGAAGTTGAACGCGTGGATCCCGGGGACCTCGTAACGGCGTACGGGCCCTTCGATTCGGTGGGCCAACCAGTCGGCGACCCGCTCCGCAGTGAGTTGATCGCGGAGAACAGGGACGAGCTCCGGATGCCGCGCTCGAACGCCGATGTTCGCGTCCGCGCCTTTGTCACCGCTCCTCGCATGGGCGATGGCGATGAGAGGAAGCTCGATGCAATCCGCGAGCGACATGGGTGATGCGGCTTCCTCGGCCGTCTCGGTCGACCCACTCGAGCGTGGCGGGGTCGGCTCTTCGTATTCGAGCGTCGACCCATCGAGGTGAATCTTCGGATGGAACCGCTCACGGGGGATGAGATAGCTCTTCAATCGAACGAGGGGCGTTGGTCTTGGGAGGCCTCGACCGCCGGCGGTGAGGCCAGGTACGGCCATTCCGAAGGAGCCGAGCTCCCGGACGATTGCGGAGAGAGCGCCGCGCGCGTCGTGATGCATCGCGATCTTCACGACGACTTCGCGCGTGCTTTGGGCGCGTGAGTGACGACCATACGTGCTCTCGGACCCCAGGATCTCGATGTCGACGTCGCGAAGCGGCCTGAAACCCTGTCGCTCGAGCAAGCGCTCGGCGCGTCGGATGAAGTCGTTGCCAAAGCGCTTGGCCTTTCGGTGGGCGTCCCGCCCGCCGATGAACACCAATCCCATCACCTTGTATCCGTCGACGACCTGCGCGCACGCCTTGAGCGTCTCTGGCGGCGCGTTTCCGCGCGCGCCGGTGACCTCGACCCGGTCCGGCCCCACCTGCGTCAGGTCCACATACCTCCAGTCACAGGATACGTCGGGCAAGAGATACGCCGATGGGTCACCGATCTCGTAGAGCAGCTGCTCGGAGACAGTCCGGACGTCGACCAGTCCCCCGGTGCCATCGGGTTTGGTCAGCACGAACGATCCGTCGCCGCGGCATTCCGCTAGCGGATAGCCGAGGTCGTCCCACATGGGCACGTCCTCCCAATCGGTGAGGAGGCCGCCCGTGGACTGCGGTCCGCACTCGAGCAGATGTCCGGCGAGGCTTCCCTGGGCGAGCGCGTCGAGGTCGGATGGACCCCAGCCAAACTCGTGGATCAGAGGCCCGAGCGCGAGCGCAGAATCAACGCAGCGACCCGTGACGACCACGTCGGCACCGGCGTCGAGCGCCGCGGCGATCGGACGGGCACCGAGGTAGGCATTGAAGCTCAGCGGGGATGTGACCAGAGTCGAGCCGTCGCTCATCTCGCTCAGGTCGAGCTCCGCGAGCTCACCCATCCGCGTAGTCAGATTGTCGCCCTCGATCCAGGCGACGCTGAGCTCTACCCCCGCCTTGGCGGCTATACGCTCGAGCCGTGTCGCGGCGGCTCTCGGGTTCACGCCGCCCGCGTTGGTGATGATCCGAACGCGCTGCTCGACGATGCGCTCCAAGTCTCGGCCAATCATCTCGATCACGTCGGTCGCGTAACCCAAGGATGGGTCTTTGAGCCGGGCCCGCGTGAGGATGCCCATCGTGATCTCAGCGAGCGCTTCGAAGAGAATGTAGTCGCATCGCCCAGATTCCAAGAGCTGCGGTGCGGCGAACGACGTGTCCCCCCAGGCGCCTGCTGCGCCCCCCAACACTACGACCCGGTCTTCGTCGTTCTGCGCACCCATTGAAACGCAGGTTTAGCCGATGATCGTGGTGGGCGCAGGCGTGCTCAGACAGTCCTTTTCGCATGGGTGATTCTCGTCTACAACGGCCGTTCAGCGAGACGACTGCTGCGATGCCGATTCTCTCCATCGATCTTGGGACCACGAATGTGAAGGCCGCCGTCGTCGAGCGAGACGGGTCGCTGCTGGGCACGGGTCGACGAACGGTGGAGACGATTCACACGCCCGACGACGGCGCAGAGCAGGATGCAGAGCTCGTATGGCAAGCCGTTCTCGCCGCCGCAGAGGATGCGCTTGCAGCGCTTCCGAACCGAGATGTGATCCGGGGTATCGCATGCGCAAGCCAGTACTCGTCGATCGTCCCCGTCGCCGCGGACGGAAAGCCGACCGGAAAGATGGTGCTCTGGATGGACAAGCGAGGTGGACCGGACCGTCTCGCAAGACTGGCAGGCGGGCAGCGCATGAAACCGAGCCCGTATCAAATGCTTCGCTGGATCCAGATCCACGGCGTCCCGCCACTTCCCTCTGGAGCTGACTCTTTGGCCCACATGCGGTGGATCAAGCTCGCGCGGCCCGACGTGTACCAACGCACCGCGAAGTTTCTCGAACCCATGGACTACGTGACGGCGCGCCTTTCCGGGAGGCTGGTCACGAATATGTGCTCGAGCTTCATGTTCCTGCTGACCGACAACCGCCGTTCCCGATTTGGCTACCACCGGACCTTGGTCAGGTGGTCCGGCCTCGATGCAGAAAAGCTTCCTAAAGTCGTTCCAGTCGACGAACCGATTGGGGCTGTCCTTCCGGCGATTGCACAGCGACTGGGCCTGTCGAGTGAGACGCTCGTGTTTGCCCCCATCAACGACACCCAGGCAGGCGGAGTCGGCGCCTATGCGTTCGCGGGAGACCACGCCGGCATCTCGATCGGCACGACTGCGGTATGCATCACGCACGTCAGTTTCAAGAAGACCGACATCATCAACTCTCTCGTCAGCATGCCATCACCGATTCGGGGTCAATACTTCGTGATGGCGGAGGCCGGAGTGGGCGGCGCGGCGCTGGAGTACTTCCTCGAGAGACTCGTGTTTGCCACGGATCGCTTCGGGGACCACGGCCTCGCCGAGAAGTTCGCCGCCTTGGAGGAGGCCATCGGCGCGATTGAGCCCGGGAGCGATGGCGTTCTCTTCTTGCCCTGGCTGACCGGGTCGATCGCGCCTGCGGAAGACGGCAAAGTGCGCGGCGGCTTCTTGAATCTGTCGCTTCACACGACTCGCGAACATCTCGCGCGCGCGGTGCTCGAGGGTGTGGCATTCAACCTCCGCTGGGTCCAGGAACGGGTGGCAGCCTTCTCGAAGCGCAGGATCTCCCGAATCAAGTTCTACGGGGGAGGCGCTCTTTCCTCAGCGTGGGCGCAGATCTTTGCCGACGTTCTCGGGTGCCCTGTGGAGCAGCTCCGTGACCCTGAATACGCGGTGAGTCGTGGCGTCGCCCTGCTGGCCTTCCATCGACTCGGCGAGCTCGCGTTGGAGGACATCGAAGTCGGTGTCCCCGTCCAAGCGGTATACGAGCCTCGGAGCGGCGCCGCGGCCCGATACGACGAGATGTTCAAGCAGTTTGTCCGTGTGTTTAGGAGAAACCGTTCGGTGTTTCGCGCGCTGAACGCTAGGAGCGAACCATGAGCAATACGATCCAGGAGCTGATGAAGGGACTCTACCCGTACGCTGACGAGTACGGCGTCATCCGCAGTTTCCCTGAAGAGGGGCGGTCCCCCGAATCGATTCTGGCTGAGCTCCAGACGATCGCGAGCAAAGAAGACGAAGCTTGGGAGAACGGTAAATGCTCGGGGACGATGTATAGCGGCGACCACGAGCACTACGACTTCTTGAATTCGGTGTGCTCGCTCTTCTCGTATGTCAACTCGCTTCAGCGCGACCTTTGCCCGAGCATGACGCGGTTCGAGTCCGACATCATTGCGATGGCAGTCGACATGCTGCACGGTGAAGAGGTCACGAAGCACAACTCGATGCACAAAGCATGCGGCGCGGTTGGCTTCGGTGGAACCGAGAGCATCATCAATCCGCTGCTCGTCTATCGCGACAAGGCGCGCGCCGAGCGCGGCATCGACCGCCCCAACATCATCGTGCCGGAGACCGCGCACGCCGCGTTTCGAAAGGGCGCGCACCTGCTCGGCATCGACGTGACGAGCGCGCCAATGGACCCGACGACGACGCTCGTCGACATGGACTTCGTACGGAACCACATCGACGATCGGACGATCGCTCTCGTCGGCTCGGCAGGCAACTACCCGTACGGGACAATCGACCCGATCAACGAGCTGTCAGACCTCGCCGTCGAGCACGGCATCGGTCTGCACGTGGACGGCTGCCTCGGAGGTTTCATCCTGCCGTGGGGAGAAGCACTCGGCTACGACATTCCCGCTTTCGACTTTCGGCTACCCGGAGTCACGTCGATTTCAGCCGACACACACAAGTTTGGCTACGGGCTGAAGGGCACGTCGGTGGTGGTCTACCGGGACGCGTCCTTTCGAAGGCACCAGTACCACATCGAGCCCGCGTGGCAGGGGGGCATCTACGCGTCGAACGGCCTCGCTGGGAGCCGATCCGGTGGACTGATCGCCGCGACCTGGGCTGCGATGGTGCGATACGGTCGCGAGGGGTACCTCCGCTACGCGAAACAGATCTTCGAGACTTCGTTCGAAATGCAAGACGCGGTGAAGAGCCACTCCGAGCTCGCTCTGATGGGCAAACCTACTTTCTGCTTCGCCTTCCGCTCCGACGATTTCAACATTTACCACGTCAACGACTTCATGAAGACGCGCGGCTGGCGATTCAACGGTCAGCAACACCCCGAGGCGATCCACATGTGCGTGACGCGCCCGCAAACCCGGGAAGGGATCGCCGATGCATTCGCAACGGACCTCTCGGAGGCCGTCTCCTACGCGCTAGAGAACCGCAATGCCGAGCCGAAAAGCTCCGCCATCTACGGGGGCGGCGCCGAGGGGATTCCGATGGACTCGCCAGAAGCGATTCACATGCTCATGACGATGGCCCTGGACACGATCCAGGCCTATCCATTTTGAACTCGGGGTGCCGCGACCTGACGCGCTGCGAGAACCTTGAGAGCCAAGGCAATGAAAGGGACGATGAAGATGCGACTCGAAGGAGAACGTGCGCTGGTGACCGGGGGGGGTACCGGCATTGGCTTTGGGTGCGCTCAACGTTTGCTCGAATACGGCGCAGAGGTACTCATCGTCGGGCGGCGTGACGATGTACTCGACGAAGCCATCGAACGGCTCGAGGCGATTGTTCCTGAGGCCAAGGTCTCCCGAAAGGTATGCGACATCACCGTGGAGGCTGAAGTGATCGATGCCGTGAGCGCAGCCGCGGGAGATGGCGGCCTCGACATCCTCGTGGCCAATGCAGGGAGTGGCTACCCAGGTCCTATCCTCGAAGCGCCGGTAGACGCGTGGCAGTTCTGCTGCGAGCTCAACATCGTGGGCACCGCCACTTGTATCAAGCACGCGGCGCGCTCGATGAAGGGCCATGGCGGGGGAAGCATCATAACGATTTCTTCGGTAGGCGGATCGAAAGTCGAGAAGTGGATGGCGCCCTACAGCACGAGCAAGGCGGGGCTCGAAATGCTCACGCGCTGCGCTGCGGTCGAGCTCGCCCCGTTCCAGATTCGCGTGAACTGCATCGCACCCGGGTTCATCGAGACCGAAGCCCTGACCGACAATTTCTCGACCGAGTTTCTGGAAAGCCTCGTCGCAAACACTCCGCTTGGGAGAGGAGGCGCTCCTGAAGAGGTTGGTGACGCAGTGGTCTACCTTGCCGACGCCGCGAGCCGATGGGTCACTGGTCAGATCCTGAGCGTCTGCGGAGGGATGAGCATCCCGCAGGGCGAAGACTTCGAAGAATTGAACCGGATGATGTACGGCGACGACGTCATGGATGCGTGCATGGGCAAGAACGCATGACGCAGGCTCGGGAGATCCGCGCCGGAAAGCCCCACCGTCCTCTCGGTGTGAAGGCGATCAACTTCCTCGGGCGGGCCGCGAACGCCATCGGCGTGCAGCCGATCGCTCTTGACGAGGCAACGTTGATCGCCCGAGCCATCAACGAAGCGGGCTCCTCGGATTTCGGTGGCGACGAGTTCCGTGAGGGGCTTCGACGCTTCTTGTCGAGTGCCGAGACGGAAGCGAACCTCACCCTGCTCGGTCGGCTCATGGTGCAGGGCTACGTCACAGACAACCTCGCCAACCGCTTGAGGCTCGTCGATTGGCGAAAGCGCCATCCCGAAATCGAGAGGGAGCAGATCGTCGCTCCACTCTTCATCGTCGGGCTTCCGCGCACCGGAACGACCATCCTGCACGCGCTGCTCGAGCAGGATCCAGCGAATCGCTCTCCTCTGTTCTGGGAAGTACAGTTCCCCGTGCCCCCGCCGACTCCGGCTACATGGCACGATGATCCGCGGATCGCCGAACATCAGAAGATCTTGGATCAGCTCTTCAAGCTGGTCCCCGACTTCGCGGCGATGCACCCGATGGGCGCCACGATGCCACAAGAATGTGTGGCGGTGTTCACGATGTGCTTCATGTCGGAGCAACTCCAGGTGCAGTTCGATGTGCCCTCGTATCAGGCTTGGCTCGACGAGCAGGACATGCGGCCGACCTACGAGTACCACAAGCGTTTCTTGCAGCATCTGCAGTCGGGCGACGTGCGCGGGGGGCGTTGGGTGCTGAAGTCACCCGCTCATCTGCACTTGATCGACACCCTTCTGGAGGTTTATCCGGACGCCCGAATCGTCCACACACATCGCGATCCGATCAAGGTCTGCGCGTCGGTGGCAAGCCTGACCGCGACCCTGCGTGGCGCTTCGACGGACATGATCGATTTGCGGGCTATCGGGCGGCAACAGCTCGACTGGTGGGCGAAGCTCATTGAGAAGTCCCTCGATCAGCGAAAACGGCTCTCTGACAGGGGGGACCAATTCTTCGACGTGAAGATGAGCGAGACCGTCCGAGACCCGCTCGAAGTCGTCCGCCGCATGTACGCCCACTTCGGCTACCCGCTCACCGACGAAGTCGAGGCCAAGATGCGCACCTTCCTGAAGAACAACACCCGCGACAAGCACGGCTCGCATACCTACAGAGCCGAGGATTTCGGCATCGACCCTTACCGCGACCGGGCGCCTTTTCGCGAGTACATCGACTACTTCGGGCTTGCCGAAGGCTAGTCGAACCAGCCGCGTTTGTAGAAGATCCAAACGCCGCCGAGACCCATAGCGGCCATGAACGACAGCGCGGCCGGGTACGCGTAGGGCCTACTGAGCTCGGGCATGTGCTCGAAGTTCATGCCCCAAATGCCCGCGAACAGGGTCAGTGGCATGAAGATCGCAGAGATGATCGTGAGTAGCGCGAGCCTGCGATTGAGGAGCTCGTTCTTGTAGTCTCGCCGGCGGCGCAGGAGATTCTCGGCCCGATCGTCGAGGCGCCGTGCGAGGCGTTCGGTCGATGCGGAGGTGGTGATCAAGAGGCCTAGCGGCGAGGCCAGTTCCTCAGTCGCAAACCCCTCGCTCGCGGCATTTGGGAGAAGAGCAAAAGCCTCCGCCTGCTCGTTGGCGACGGCGAAGGCGAGCAAGACCGAATGGACGACCTCCTCGACCTCTTCGGGCGATACGCTCTCCATGTCGTGGTCCATGCGGTCGCCGATGGCGAGCAATCGCTCTCGAAGTGCGTGTACGTGCTGCCCCGTGAACGCGGCATGCTCGAGTAGAACGGTGCAAAGCACTCTCGACGTGGAGATTTCGCCTATCTCGAGACTTTCGATCGCCTCGCGTATCGCCCCCACTCCTTCAACAGGCTCGGGGCTCATGGTGATCAGGAGCTTGTGTAAGGAGAGCACGCTCACACGGGTCCGTCGTGTGCAAGCGCGGTCCGCAAACACCATCACGTCAGAAAACGTGCCCTGAGGAGTGGCGACGACGACCGTCGTGTTGCCGGCATGAAGGCACCTGTCCTTCAAGAACTCGTTGACGCCAACCTGATCGAGCAACGCCTCGAGTGACGCCTCATCGGAACCGTCGACGTCGATCCAGAAAACGCCATCACCGCCTCGCCAGCGCGCGAGTCCATCACTCAGAGAGATTCGCGCGAGACGACCGTCCGTACCTAGCTCGTGACAGAGGGCTTCCATGTTGGGGATAGAATAGTCACCGAATGCCCCTCGTACAGTTTGTGCTCGCTTGGCCTCATCTCTAGCGTCTATCATCCGGCCGGCGCCGTATGTACACGAAGAAGAACTACTCGATCAAAGACATGGCGATGTGGACCCGGTGGGACACCGCGCTGCTGACGCTCATCGCGGTCGTCCCTGTCGTCGCGTACGAAGTGTTCGACCAGAAGTGGTTGCACCTGCCATGGCTTCCCATCGCGGTGGTCGGCACTGCGGTGGCCTTCATCATCAGCTTTCAAAACAACGCGTCGTACGACCGCGTGTGGGAAGCGCGAAAGATCTGGGGTGGTATCGTCAACACCTCGCGCGCGTGGGGCATCGTGGTGAAGGACTTCGTTACGGGCGATTTCGCTGACGAGGATGTGAGCGAGTCGGAACTGAATGCGATCCACGGCGAGCTGATTTGCCGGCATGTCGCTTGGCTCACCGCCCTTCGCCACGCGATGCGGCAGCCGCGACCCTGGGAGCATGCCATGCAGCACCCGACCAACAAGGAGTGGGCGGCAATGATTGGGGTGCGCGAACACCGGCATTCGCTCGAGGAAGAGCTCGAGGGGAACATGCCGCCCGACGAGCTCGCGTATGTGCTCTCCAAGTCGAACAAGCCGACGCAGATCTTGTCGTTACAATCGAGACGGCTTCGTGAGCTTCGAACACGGGGCCTGATCGAGGACTTCCGGCACATGGAAATGCAAAACGTACTGATCGAGCTCTACGCACTTCAGGGCAAGTCCGAGCGAATCAAGAACTTCCCCTACCCTCGTCAGTACGCATCACTCAACTCGTACTTCATGTGGATCTTCGTTCTATTGTTGCCGGTCGGCGTGATGGTCGAGTTCGACAAAATCGGAACACAGATGATGGAGGAGTATCCAATCGTCGGTGACCACTTCATCTGGCTCAGCATCCCCTTCAGCGTGCTGGTCATGTGGGTGTTCCACACGATGGAGCGGATTGGCCGAGTGAGCGAAAACCCTTTCGAGGGCACACCCAACGACGTGCCGATTACGACGATTGCTCGAGGCATCGAGATCGATCTCCGCGAGATGATCGACCAAGACCCATCGAACATACCGGCGCCGATCGAGCCTCAATACGACACGCAGACCTGAAGGAGAGCGCCCATGACGAGCTACGAAGAGGTATTCGAGAACAATCGCAAGTGGGTCGAAGAGAACACGGGCCGAGACCCCGATTTCTTCAAGCGACTTGCTCGCGCGCAGACGCCGGATTTCCTTTTCATCGGTTGCGCCGATAGCCGCGTTCCAGCGAACGAGATCATGGGGCTCGACCCAGGAGACGTGTTCGTCCACCGAAATATCGCCAATCTCGTCGTGAACACCGATCTCAATGCGCAATCAGTGATCGAGTACGCGGTGGCCCATCTCGACGTTCAGCACATCGTGGTTTGCGGACACTACGGATGCGGCGGGGTGAAGGCAGCCATGCAGCCGGCGGACTTGGGAGTCCTCAACGGCTGGCTCCGAGAGATTCGTGACGTCTACCGTCTGTACCAGGAGGAGCTCGAGGCCATCGACGACGAAGACGCGCGGTACCGGCGCCTCATCGAGCTCAACGTGCAAGAGCAGTGCATCAACGTGATCAAGACCGCGGTCGTTCAGAAGACGTATCTGAGCACCCGACATCCTGAAGTGCATGGGTGGGTGTACGACATCGGCAGCGGTCTGCTGCGCGATTTGGAGCTACCGTTCGAGGACCTCCTGTCGAAGGTTCGAGAGATCTACGACCTCGGGGCCGGCTGAACCGCGGGACTCGTCAATTGAAACGCCGAGCGGCCTCGATGCCTTCTTCGACGCGAACGCGGCTCAGCAGGAAGCCTCCGACCAAGAAGAGGAGCGCCAAGGAGATGATGCCGTCTCGCTCGGTGGCGCCGGGAATCAACTTTGGGGTGAAGCCGATCAGCAAGGGCCCGAAGATCGTGGCGAACTTGCCGACCATGTTGAAGAAGCCGAAGAACTCGGCGGTTTTCGAGGGCGGCACCAAGCGCGCGTAGAGCGATCGGGAGAGGCTTTGCACGCCTCCCTGAACCAAGCCGATCGCGATGGCCAGCAGATAGAAGTCACCTTCGTCGGTGAGGAACTGCCATGCATATACGAGAGCCGCTAGGTAGACGGCGATGCCGATGAGGATGGCCGGCTTTGGTCCAATGCGCTGACCGAGCGCGCCGAAGGCGAGTGCCGCAGGAAACGCGACGAATTGGGTGAGCAAGAGCGCCGTGATCAGCGCCCCTTGATCGAGGCCGAGGATGCGGTCGCCGAAAAAGACCGCGGTCTTGATGACCGTGTTGACGCCGTCGATGTAGATCCAGTAGGCGACCAGGAAGAGGACCAACACCTTGAAGCTACGGAGCTCCTTGAACGTGGCGGCAAGCTGACTCAGGCCCTCCCGGACGGCCCGAAGCGGTGGCGCTTGATCTTCGGTCGGCGTCTCCTCGACCCAACGCAACAACGGCACCGTGAACAACGCCCACCACGCGGCAACGCTCAGAAACGATGCGTTCACGGCCGCGCCGGCATCAGCGAGGCCGAACCACTCGGGCTTCTGTACCATCAGAACGTTGACCAGGAACAGCAGGCCGCCGCCGATGTAGCCCGCCGAGTAGCCGAGCGCGGACACGAGATCGAGCTCGTGGTCTTCGGCGACGTCGACCAGCATCGAATCGTAGAAGACGTTGGCGCCTGAGAAGCCAACTGTGCCGAAGCCGTAGAGCGCGAGGCCCATCCACCAATGGCCGGCGTGCACCCAAGCCAGGCCCGCGGACATCAGGATGCCGAGGCTCGCAAAGAATACGAGGAACTTCTTTCGGCTGCCGCCGCGGTCCGAGACCGCGCCGAGGATGGGTGCCGAGATGGCAATGAGTATGCTTGCAGCGGCGAGGGTCAGATTGAAATAGAACTGGGAGTCTTCGGCGCTAATCTCCTGGGTGATCGCGCTGTAGTAGACCGGGAAGAAGCCAGCCATCACCGTCGTTGCAAAGGCCGAGTTCGCCCAATCGTAGAACGCCCAGCCAAGGACGGGTTTTCGCTTGAGAACTCTCTTCAAGGTCGCGGTCTCGGCCATGACGCGAACCATAACCCAGCCGGTTCAGAAGGAGCGAAAGCTTGGCGCTAGGGCACCGGGAGCGCGTACCGCCAGACGTCGTTGTCGACGCGGAGGTAGTTGGTGGGGTCCTCGAAGTCGAAGGTCTCGCGATCGCCGCCAAAAGTGTAGATTACATCGCCGACTGCGATCCCTTCGAAGTCGTACTTGATGTCCTCGGCGCTCTCCGCGTCCCAAGGGGATTCGCTGACTTGCTCCCAGGTAGCGCCATCGGGACTTACCCAGACGTCCATGGGATTGTCGGGGAGGCCAAAGCCGCCCCAACAGACAATGTTCTCGAATGAGACCGCGCATTGATGACCCGGCCGCGGCGACCAACCGGCCGATTCAGTGACGAGCTCCCAGTTGGCTCCGTCCTGCGAACGCCAGACGTCGTTGAAGTAGGGGAGCTCGCAGTCGGGCTGGGGCTCGCAAAGAAAGCCCGCCTCTCCGCCGAGCAAGTACATGTAGTCGTCCTTCACGACGACGACGGCTCCCGCACGGGGCGCCCATGGCGCGTTGCCGGTCATCTCTTGCCAGGTCGCCCCATCCGCGGACTTCCAGACATCGTTGTAGTAGATGCGGGGGGGCGCTTCGCCCGGGATGATGGCGGCGTCGTCGAACTGGGAGCCACCGAAGATGAAGATCTCCTCGTTGAACGTTACCGCGCGGAGCCCGGCGCGGCCGGCCCAACCGGCGTCCTCGGTGAGGAGGTTCCACTCGACGCCATCCTCACTCGACCAAACGTCGCTGAAGAAGTTGCTCATGATGCCGAAATCCTGCCCTCCGAGGACGTACATCGCGTTGCCTTTCACGACGGACTGGAAATACGCGCGCGGAGCCCAGTGGTCGCTACCCCCGCTCTCGAGGATCTCCGTCCAGGTCACTCCTTCGTCCTCACTCACCCAAACATCGGACCAAAAGTCGCTCGCCCCTGGGATGGGGAACGGCAGGGTATCTGGGTCGAGGGGCGTCCGCCCACCCATCAGATAGAAGCGGCCACCGAGCTCGACGGTATGAAGGCCGGCCCGCGCTGCCCACGGGGCATCGGCGTTGAGCTCCGTCCACTCGAAAGAGGTGAAGTCGACATCGGTGCCGCCGGTACCCCCGGCTCCGCCAGTGCCGCCGGTTGCGCTGCTGTTGTCGTCGCTGCCGCAACCAACTACGAGCCCAACCATCACAAGGAGAATCACGAGTCGCATTTCACGCATAGCGTGCGTTTTAGCGCACAGGAGCAGAGTCGGAAGCGACATTTTGGCGAAAACGACAGCGAGCTAGTGGTTGACCAGTCTTTCGCCTTGTTCGAGTGCCCGATGAAGCCAGACGCTGACCAACACAGCACGCAGCGACCACGCGATGGTGCGAACCCAGTTGCTGTTGCAGAGAAAACGCCAGGCGGATTCGTCGAAGCCTTTGCCCAGGCGCTGATGCATGGGGACTTGGAGCAGCGCGGTGGAGGCCCACAACACGGCTACGAGGCCAAAGCCTAACCAAGCTTCAGAGGGGGCTATGTGGGGGGTCGGTCGCCAAAGCAGCGCGACCGCGGACAGGGCTTCGGCGATCATGAGGGGAGCGACAATGAAGGTGATTCGGCTCGAGTGAAGGGCGTGAAAGTCGGTGAAGCTACCGGCGTCGACCCGCGCAAACGATGGGTACTGCACCAGCTGCACGAACCAGATCACCGCTGTCATCGCCCAGGTCGTGGTCACTTGTAGAAAAAGGAGGGTCATGCGGCCCGACTAAGGTAGCGCGCTCGAGGCCGTCCGGGTTGCCGGCCTGGTCGCGGGGCGGGTTTTCGCGCTTGGGTTTGGAAGTCGTTGATATTGGTGAAGTTTTTGGGGGGGAGCGTGTCCCCACAAAGTTTACAAATCGTATTGTTGGTTAGTTTACAGAGTGTATATTAAATAGATGACTGCGGTTTCTGAGATTCCTTATGAGCAGCGACCCCCGAACGACGACCTGGGTCACATGCGTGGGGAGTATGGATGGCCGTTCGTTGGGAAGACGATCGCCATGCTGCGTGACCCGCAGGCGCTCTTCTCGCACTTCTACGAGGAGTACGGACCGGTGAGTCGGATCTCGATCACCGGGAACAAGTGCGTGCTGCTCTTGCATCCCGACTACGTGCAGCGGGTCCTCATGGACCGCGAGAAGAACTTCTCGACCAAGATGGGTTGGGCGTCGGTGATGGCCGACTTCTTTCAAGGCGGCCTCGTCATGCGCGACTACGACGAGCACCGCATTCATCGCGGCATCATGCAGAGCTCGTTCAAGCCGCCGGCGATGCGCACGTACGCAAAGAGGATTCAAGTCATCGTCGACAGCGCGGTTCAGCGATGGGCGGCGCAAGATAGCGTCTTGTTCTACGAGGAGATCAAGCGGCTCCTGCTCGAAATCGCGTTCGATGTGTTCTGTTGGGTGGACGACTCGGAAAGCACGGTGCCGAAGATCAGCAAGGCGTTCGTCGACATGATGGAGGGGGCCCTCGGTATCGTGCGACTCGATCTACCCGGCCTGGACTATCACCGCGGCTTGGAAGGCAGACGATTCCTGAAGAAGTTCTTCATGGACCTGATCGAAAAGAAGCGGGCCTCGAACGACGAAGACGTGTTCGCACACTTCTGCAAAGAGAAGAACGAGGACGGCGAGTACTACGCCGACGAGGACATCGCTGACCACATGGTCTTCTTGATGCTCGCCGCACACGACACGACGACCAGTGCCTCGACGATGGCGGCCTACCACCTCTGCCACGACCAGAACCTTCAATCGGAGCTCGCAGCCGAGGTCACGGGGTGGCCCGAAGAGCTGAGCTTCGAGACCGTCTTTCAGCAAACGAACGGGCTCATCCGTGTCTTCTACGAAACCATTCGCTTGCACCCGCCGGTGCCGCTCTTCCTGAGGCGAACGATTCGCGAGTGCGAGATCGGCGGAGTCCGCGTGCCAGCAGACACGATGATTTGCATCCCGGGGAACTATATCCACCGACTGCCGGACTGGTGGCGTGAGCCCGACCGGTTCGACCCGTACCGGTTCTCGGACGAGGTCGCCGAGCACAAGAAGCACAACTTCATGTGGGTCCCCTTCGGGGGCGGGGCGCACAAGTGTATCGGGATGCACTTCGCGCGCATGCTGTTCCTGCTGACGTTCCGCGAGGTGCTCAGCAACTACAGGATCGAGTATGCGAAAAAGGACTACTACCCGGCGAAGCTCCAACACTTCCCGTTCACGAGGCCGCTCGACAACTTACCGATTCGATTGATACCCCGCGACTGAGTCAGGCGACCAACACTTCGGCGTCGATGCCCATGTCGCGGAGGCTTCCGCGGATCTCTTCGAGATAGATCTCGTTGGCGATGACGACGACGTCCGGCGGCTCCGCCTTGAGATCCTCGGGCGAGTGAATCGGCTGCCCCGTACCTGCCATGTGCTTGCCCCACTTGCGTGGATTCAAGTCGACGACCATCGGGATCTCGTCGTCGATTCCAATCGCATTGAGGAACGTGTCACCACGCGCGCCTGCGCCCCAAAGGACGGCCCGCTTGTGGTTGCTCCGAATATCGTCGAGCTGTTGCTTCCAGCGCGCTTGGCGCTCGGTGTACGCCGCCGCGAAGCTAGCCACGTCAGCCGCCAATGAATGCCCAACGGCGGGCAACTCGCTCGGAGCCGGGTCTCCTGGCGACGCCTCGACAATCAAGAACAGCCCCTCGTAGGCCGGCCGCACCTGAAGGACATCGAAACCGGCGGAGCGCATCAGGCGCTCCAGCGCTTGGGGCGTGAAGTAGATCGGATGCTCGTAAATGACGTCCCACAAATCGGCCCGCTGGAGCATGTCGAGCGCATTCGGCACCTCGAACACGACGACGGTGTCGCGACGGTCACCGAGTGTGCGACGCAAGCTACTCATGAACTCGAAGGGCTGCTCGACGTGTTCGAGCAACTGTCTTGCGATGACCAAGTCGGGCTTCAGATCGAGATGGGCCTCGGTGTAGAACTCCTTGACGAAGGTCAGGCGCTCATCGGTTTCGCCGTCGGGTGGCGGCTCGTAGCTCCGGTCGAAACCGGCCCCTTGGTTGTTGCCGAGCTCCACCATCATCTTCAGGAACTCGCCCTTGCCGCAGCCGATCTCCAACACGAGCTTCTCGTGTAGATCGTAGCGGTCGATGAGATCGGTTGCGAGGTCCGTCGCATAGCGGCCGAACAGCGGTGAGTGGTGCAACGACGCCACGTAGTCCTCGTCGTAGTGGAGTAGCTTCGGCTCGAACGCGGTGTTGATCAACAAGCCGCACGTCTTGCAAAGCGCCAAGTCGATGTCGCCCTGCGGGCAACTCTTGGCATCCTCGACACTGTCCCAAATCGTGCAGCTCAGCGCCGGGATGCTTTGCATGCTGTGAAAGGGACTGAGCTCGGTGGACCCGCAGGCGGGACAGGGTGCATTTGCTTCAGTGGTCATGGGCGTTCTTTCACGATTTAGCGTAACAACCGGGTCCGTCGTCGGCCAGCGGAGCACGGTCTTGGAGCTTCAGACGGCCAGCAATTCCGGGTGGAGGCCGCGGCGAGCGAGGTCAGCGCGAATCTCTTCGAGGTAGATGGGGTTCATCGGGATGACCAAGTCGGGCGGGTACTCCTCGAGCCGGTCCGGCCCGATGATCTCTTGTCCGGCGCCAGGGAGGAACCTTCCCTGCTTGTAGGGGTTGATGTCCACCGCGTACTCGACCATGTCGCCGTTGCGGAGGCTGGTCAGGAAGGCCACGCCCTTGGAGCTTGCGCCCCAAATCACCACCTTCTTGCCACTCGCCTTGGCTTCCCGGAGCCGCTCCTCCCAGCTCGCAATGACGTCCTTCGTTGCGCTCACGAAGGACTCGACTCCAGACCGAACGTCCTGAAGGTCTCGTTCTTGGGGCAAGGGCTCGGTTGGCCCCTCGCCGCGAACGTCTGCCTCGAGCAACAAGTACTGGTCGTCGTAGCCCGTGCGCAAGGACAGAAGGTTGAAGCCCGCGCGGCGGAAGAGGCGTCCAAGTGAGCCGAGCGTGAAGTACGAACAGTGTTCGTAGTATACGTCCCAGAAAGCCCCCTCTTTCAGAATGCGCGCGGTATCGGGGACCTCGAAGAAGACGGTTGAGCCTGGGGTCTGGTCCGCCGACCGGCGAATGAGGTCGACGAACTCGCCGACGGCTTGGATGTGCTCGAGCGTGTGCCGGCAGCAGATCAAGTCGCCCGTGAGCCCAGGTGCGGGTTCGGTGAAGAACTCTCTGAGGACCTGCGCGTCGACGCCGGCAGCGAGGCGGCCGTCGCGATACCCAGGATCGATGCCGAGGCCGACGTTGTGACCGGTCTTGCAGACGAGCGAAAGGAAGTCGCCCTTCCCGCATCCGACTTCGAACACCTTCTTGTTTCGAATGCCGTAGCGCTCGACGAGTCGATCAACGAGACCTTGGGCAAAGGCCTCGAAGGTGGGCGAGAAGCCCTGGCTCTCTTCGTAGTCCTGCGTGTAGTCGAGCAAATCCGGGTCGAAGAGGCCGTTCTGAATGAAGCCGCAGCGCTCGCAGAACGCGAGCTCGAGGTCTCCCTTTGGAAATGCCAGCGCTTCGTCACGCGAGCCGAGCAGAACACAGCTAGAGATCGGAATGCCCCTTAGCTCGTAGAACCGCCGCGGGCGGGGCTCCCCGCAGCTCCAACACTTCGAGCTCATGACGAGGGACCGGCGCCGAACACGATCTTGTGGCCGTAGAACGCCTCGGCGTATCCGCTCGACGAGCGGCATTCGACACCTCGAACACGCATCAGCGCCTTGAATGTCTCCGCGGTGAACCAGTACTTCTCGTGCTGGGTCCCGAAAGCGCTCACCAGGTTCTCGACCTTGCGGTCGGCCTCGTCCGCTTCGAGCCGTACGTACACGTTGGGCGAGCCGAGGTCGCCATCATACTTGCTGATCTCGTATTCTAGGATGAGCTGATTGCGGAACGTCTGCGAAGTCAGCTCGGAAATGAGGCGATGATCCTGATGGAGATCGCGCCGCCAGGTGGTGAACACGAGATCTGGATCGACCGATTGCTGGATGTCGCGAAACCGCTCCTTGATCTCGCCGAACGCATCGGGGAAGAACCCATCCCGGAAGTCGTGAAGCTGAACGGAAGCCGCTCGTTCGCCGGCAAAGAGCTCGACCCCGTGCTGCGCTTCTTCGGCACGCTTGCCCTCGGCGCTGAAGACAACCCAATGAACCGACGCATCTGGCATCTGGTCCAGCAAGTGCAGCAGCGTTCCACCGCAGCCGATCTCGATGTCATCGCTGTGCGCGCCGAGGCACAGGATGGTCGGGCTGGATGTCGGAAGCGATAGTGTCTGCATCAGCAGGCGTTCCTTTTCGTCACGGCTCGTCGGGGGTGTCCCAAACCCGCCAGGGGGCTTGCCCGCTGCGGTTGAGCTCGTCGAGCTGCCGCTGCTCTTTGAAGGTATCCATGGGCTGCCAGAAGCCATCATGACGGTACGCCGTTAGTTGGCCCTCTTTGATCAAGCGTTGGAACGGCTCGTGCACCAGCTCTTCGCCCGGCTGCATGTAGTCGAAGATCTCTTGCTTCAGAATGAAGTAGCCCCCGTTGATACGGGCACCCGTGCTCGTGATCGGTTGGATCGACTCGACGAGCTCGTCATCCCCGAGTTGGGCCACGTGGTAGCTTCCAGGAGGTTCGACGGCGACGAAGCTCGCGATCTTGTCCTTGCGCTTGAACTCGTCAGCATAGCGGTCGAGGGGCAGGTCGGTGACGCCATCGCTGTAGTTTGCCATGAACATCTCTTCGCCCTTGAGATACGAGCGCACCCGCCACAAACGCTCGCCGATGCACGCCTTGGCGCCCGTGTCGACGAAGGTGATCGTCCAGTCTTCGATGTCGCTGTTGGCGAGCTCGATTCGCTTGCCGCCCTCGTAGAGCACGAAGTCGTTGGACACGGCCTCGTTGTAGTTGAGAAAGAAGTCCTTGATGACGTCGGCCTTGTAGCCGAGCGCAAGAATGAAATCCTTGTGCCCATAGTAGGCGTAGTACTTCATCACGTGCCAGAGGATGGGCCGGTAGCCCACGGGCACCATGGGCTTCGGAATGCTCTCGGAGTACTCGCGAATTCGCGTGCCCTCACCTCCGCAGAACAACACCACTTTCATCTCATAAAACCTTCACATGAGGAATCGGGACGACCAGCTTCGCTCCCCATTCTGCAGTGTAAGCGAGCTGAGCGGCAATTTCGTCCTTCAGGTTCCACGGGAGAATGAGAATGTAGTCGGGCTTGGTCTCGGCGATCTTCTCGGGCGGGTAGACCGGAATATGCGTCCCTGGCAGGCCCGTTCCCTGTTTGTAGGGGTTGCGATCGACCGTGTAGTCGAGGAAATCGGTGCGGATCCCGCAGTAGTTCAAAAGGGTGTTCCCCTTGCCTGGTGCGCCGTACCCGATGATCGACTTGCCCTCTCGCTTCTTCTCGATGAGAAACTCGAGGAGGTCGCGCTTGGTCGCTTCGACCTGCTCGCGGAACTTTCGGTAGGCGTCCAAGCCGGCGAGCCCGGCTTCGATCTCCCGCTCGCGAAGTGCAATGGCGCGATCGGTGACCGGCTTGCTCTCGTCGTCCGCGTGACGGCCATAGATGCGAAGGGAGCCTCCATGACTCGGAAGCTCTTCGACATCGAACAGCGTCATCCCGTGCGCCGCGAAGATCTTCTCGGTGGTGTGGAACGAGAAGTACGAGAAGTGCTCGTGGTAGATCGTGTCGAACTGGTTTTGATCCATGAGCTGCAACAAGTGCGGGAACTCGATGGTGACCACGCCCCCCGGCGCGAGAAGGATCTTGATGCCCTCGACGAACGAGTTGAGGTCCGGCACCTGCGCCAACACGTTGTTCCCGAGGATCAGGTTCGCGCTCTTCCCTTCCGCGATGAGGCGTCGCGCAAGCTCGGCGCCGAAGAACTCGACGATCGTAGGCACGCCCTTCTCTTCTGCGGACTTGGCCACGTTGGCGGCCGGCTCGATGCCGAGCGCAGGAATGCCCTTCTTCACGAAGTACTGAAGGAGGTAGCCGTCGTTGCTGGCGAGCTCGACCACGCTCGAGCTCGAGTCGAGCCCGATGCGCTCGCTGATCATGTCGACGTAGTCGCTCGCGTGCTTGAGCCAACTGTCCGAGAACCCGGAGAAGTAGGCGTACTCCGTGAAGATGTCCGCCGGCGCCACGTACTCGTCGAGCTGCACCAAGAAGCACTGGTCGCAGACACGCGCGTGCAACGGGTAGAAGGGCTCCATGTCGTTGCGCTGCTCCGGACGAATGACCGTCTGGCAGAGCGGCGACATGCCCAAATCGACGAAGGTGAAATGGAGGGGCGTGTTGCAGAAGCGGCAATGCGCGTCCGTCGGACCCGTTGCTTGCTCGGTCATGCTCAGCCTGCTGCCTTTTCCTTGCCCGGCTGCCACCGAACGCCCTCGCCGAGCCTGCCGTCGGCGAACAACTTTCGGAGGTGCTTGATGCGCAGGTAGCGGTTCTCAAACTCGTCGAGCGTCAAGCCGTACTCTTTGTAGGCGCCGTAGAGCTCTTCGATACCCTTGCGAACCGTCCACTGCGGCGCGGCGGCCGGTACCAGGGTGGCGAGTTTCTCAAAATCGACCTTGTAGCTTCGCGTATCGGCCTCCCCTCCCGGGGCATACACGACCTTCGAGTTGGGCACGATCTCGGCGACCATATCCGCCACGGTCGAGATCTGGAAGTTCTCATCGGTGCGCCCAATGTTGAACGCCTGATCGTGAATGACGTCACGCGGTGCTTCCATCAGCCCAAGAAACGCTCGGCAGATATCCTCGACGTGCACCAGCGGTCGCCACGGCGTGCCGTCGCTCTTGATGAGCACCTCACCCGAGATGAAGGCATGGGCGGTCAGGTTGTTGACGACGATGTCGCCACGAAGCTGCGGAGACCAGCCGTACGCGGTCGTGTTGCGGAGGTAGGTCGGACTGAAGTCATCGCTCGCGAGCGGCGCAATCTGCTGCTCCGCCTTGATCTTGGATTCGCCATAGGGCGTCTGCGGGTTGAACCCCGCGGTCTCGTCGACAGGGTCGTCGGTTTTCGGCTTCCCGTAGAGCGAGCAAGACGACGAAAACAGGAAGCGCTCCACGCCGGCTTCCTTGGCAACCTTCGCAAGATTGACCGAGGCGTGCAGATTGATGTCGTAGGTGAACTGCGGATTCAGATCCCCGAGCGGATCATTCGACAGCGCCCCCAGATGCATCACCGCATCAAACCCTTCGAGATGCTCAGCCTTCACATCGCGCAAGTCCATCCGGAGCGCGGGCGGGTCGACCGGAGCCGGCCCTTGATGACAACCTTCAAATATGTACGTATCGAGTCCGACAACTTCATGACCCGCCTTTTGCAAGAACGGAACCATGACC
>JBATLA010000755.1:0-2711 GCA_049669945.1 Polyangiales bacterium
GGAGAGCCCCGAATCGGCACTTCTCAAGAACGAGAGCATCGAGCGCTTGCTCGGGGCGCTTTCCCGCCTCTCGGCTCGCCAGCGCGCTCTGATCCGGGGCCGCTACTTCGAGGGCCGTCCTCTCGAGGAGCTCGCAGCCGACCTCGGCGTCTCCAAGTCCTGGGCCAGTCGGATTCATACGCAGGCGCTGAGCGCCCTCCGTGCCGCGCTTGACGCCCCCTGAGCGAAAGTCGGCCATCCAGCCGAAATCTAGCTGTTCCCGCGAACTTGCGTGCGTATGGTCGTGCGCGCTTGTCGTCGGAATGCGCAATGCATTTCGCACTTCGAGGGGGGTGTGCCATTTTCGGATTCACCTGTGGCAAAGCTTGCCGTCCCTTGTAAATTGCCGTGTAAAGCGGGTCCGGAAACCCTTCGGTTTTGCGGTTTTCTTCGGCTGGCACGCAACCTGCATCATGCTCGGGCAGGATGGGGGCATCTAGAAATCAAGCGGAGAGCGTTCCGACGGCCGATGGCCGCGGCGTTCGGATTCTTGCGAAGTCGGTCTACCGAGAGCTCCGCAACAGTGGCCACAGCCGCTCGGACATCGTTGCGTTCACGAACGCGGTGCTCGAGCTCGTGACCACCGAGCTTCGTGACGCGCAAGAAGCAGCTGAGTAACAACCGCGGACCGCGGCTGTGTTGCTCCAAAAGCGCAATTGATTCGCGCTTCTGGCTCCTTGACCCCGACGCGGCGCGCGCCTAGGTTCCGCGCTCGCCAGCGGCAGGTTCGGACCGGGCCGCGGCACGGAGGGAGTCGAACGAATGGCGACGAAAATCGGAATTAATGGCTTCGGGCGCATTGGACGCTGCGTCGCCCGGATCGCTGCGGAGCGCGGTGATATCGAGATCGTTGGAATCAACGACCTGACGAGTGCGGAGATGCTTGCCCACCTGCTCGAGTGGGACTCGGTGCATCGGCATTTTGGTCATCCGGTGAAAGCCGAAGGCGACGCCATCTGGATTGGCGATCAGCGCATTCCGGTTTCGGCCGAGCGCGATCCCTCCAAGCTGAAGTGGAAGGAGCTCGGTGCCGAGGTCGTGCTCGAGTGCACCGGCCTCTTCCGCTCGAAGGAGGCAGCGTCGGCTCACTTGGCCGCCGGTGCAGAGCGGGTGATCATCAGCGCGCCCGGTAAGGGCGAGCTCGACGGCACCTTCGTCGTCGGCATCAACAGCGACAAGTTCAATCCGGAAACCGACCGCGTCGTCAGCTGCGCATCGTGCACGACCAACTGCTTGGCGCCGCTCGTCAAGGTTCTCAACGACACCTTTGGTATCGTGAAGGGTCACATGGTCACGGTCCACGCGTACACGAACGACCAGGGGCTCCTGGACCA
The DNA here is from genome assembly GCA_049669945.1 of Polyangiales bacterium. GTDB lineage: Bacteria > Myxococcota_A > Polyangia > Polyangiales > Houyiibacteriaceae > SG8-38. The sequence continues at coordinate 1,374 of JBATLA010000755.1, forward strand.
GCCGCACTCGGACATGCGCCGTGCACGTGCAGCCGCGCTCTCGATGATTCCAACCTCCACCGGTGCCGCGACCGCCATCGGTCTCGTGCTTCCGGAGCTCAAGGGCAAGCTCGACGGGACGGCGATCCGCGTGCCGACGCCGAACGTTTCGCTCACATGCCTCACTGCGCAGGTCGCGAAGAACACGGATCGGGACGCGGTCAACGCGGCGCTCAAGGCTGCGGCCGAGGGGCCGCTCAAGGGCATCTTCCAGTTCGAAGAGAAGCCGCTGGTTTCGATGGACTTCCTGGGCAACCCGCATTCGTCGATCTGCGATGCCGCGCAGACCCAGGTGGTCGGCGGTGACCTAGTCGAGGTGCAGAGCTGGTACGACAACGAGTGGGGCTTCTCGAACCGAATGCTCGACTTGGCGCGGATCGTCTCGAGCGCGAGCTGAGCGGTGTCCGATTCGATTCGCTCGATCGAGGACCTGAGCCTCGAAGGCGTCACCACGTTCATTCGCGTCGACTTCAACGTGCCGCTCAAGGACGGTGAAGTCACCGACGACACGCGCATTCGGGCCGCGCTCCCGACGATCAAGTATGCGCTTGATCAGGGGGCGCGCGTGGTCCTTGCGTCGCATCTCGGCCGCCCAAAGGGCAAGGTCGTGCCTCAGCTTTCGATGGAGCCGGTGGCGGTTCGACTGGCCGAGCTCCTCCAAGACGGCGAGGTGCGACTCACCGACGACTGCATCGGGGACGGTGCCCGCAAGGTCGTTCAAGATCTCCGCGACGGGCAGATCGCGCTGCTCGAGAACCTGCGCTTTCATGCGGAGGAGAAGAGCAACGACGTGGACTTCGCGCGCGAGCTTGGCGCGGGATGCGCCGCGTACGTGAACGACGCCTTTGGTGCGGCGCACCGGGCACACGCATCGGTGAGTGCCCTGCCCCGTTTGATCGAGGAACGCGCCGCGGGCTTTCTACTGCAGCGCGAGCTCGAAGTTCTCGAGAAGTTGCGCGCCGATCCGCCGCGCCCGTATCTCGCGGTGCTCGGCGGCGCAAAGGTCAGCGACAAGATCGGCGTCATGGAAGCGCTGATGAGCAAAGTCGATGCCCTCCTCGTCGGGGGCGCGATGGCCAACACGTTCTTGGCCGCACAAGGCCACGGCGTGGGCAAGAGCCTTTGCGAGAACGACAAGCTCGCACTCGCGCGGAGCCTGATGGGTACGGCGGAGGAAGCCGGGGTCGACCTGCTTCTCCCCGTCGATGTGCGTGTCGGGACCTCGATCGAGGCAACCACCGCTCAGGTGGTGGGCGTCGACGGGATTCCGGCCGATGCCATGGCTCTCGACATCGGGCC
>JBATLA010000756.1:0-3343 GCA_049669945.1 Polyangiales bacterium
CAGAGTATCGCTCGATGACGCTGAGTGCTTGCCGGACGTCGGCGCTGGCGACCATCGCGTAGCCGAGTGGACCGTGCGACGAAATCTGAGTCGAGCGTCCGACATCGAGGCCCAGCCAAGGCTCTCCGGTCAGCTCCATGCCTCGAACCGCCAACCGGCGAAACTGCTCGAAGCTCAGGAACCGATCTTCTTCGAGGAGCTGCGCCCGAGCGACACGCGTGCCTTCGATGTACGAATCAACGCTCTTGCGAATGCGCGCTCCAAGCGGGCTCAGGCGGCTGCGCGCGCCGCGGCCCCGGTTTGTTCGAGTGCTTGCGCGTCTTCGAGTCCATATCGCGCACAGAGCGCTGCACGTCGCTTGGGGTCGAAGTTGATGCGCTCCGGGCTGCCTTCGGTATGCGCTAGAAGGAGCGGATCCATCACGCGGAACCAAAGCGATGGCACCAGCGCGACCAGGAACATCCCGAAGTATCCGTTCGGCAGGCTTGGCAGTCCATCGAAGTGTCGCAGCGACTGGTACCGGCGCCCCGGATTCGCGTGGTGGTCCGAATGCCGCTGAAGATGATAGGTCGCCCAGTTCGAGCAAGCATGGTTGCTGTTCCAGGAGTGGTGCGGCTGGCAACGCTCATACAAGCCGTTCGCGCGCTTCTGCCGGAGCAGTCCGTAGTGCTCGATGTAGTTCGCCATCGTGAGGTGAAACGCACCGATCAAGTAGGTCGCGAGCAGGTAGGGAACCATCACGGCACCGAACGCCACGACGAGCCCGACGGACACCAGGAGCGTGATGAGCCCTGCCCGAAGGATTTCGTTCTCGAGCGACCAGACCCGTTGCTCGTGGCGTTCGAGCCGTCCCGCTTCGAGCATCCAAGCCCGCCGAAACCCGCCAGGAAGCTCGCGCACAGCAAAACCGTAGAGCGTCTCACCCATCCGCGACGACGCGCAGTCCTCGGGCGTGGCGACGTGCCTGTGGTGGCCCCGGTTGTGCTCGATGGCGAAGTGCCCATACGCGCCCATCGACAGCACTGCGGTCGCGAGGTTCCGCTCGAGCTTCGACTTCTTGTGCCCGAGCTCGTGCCCAAGGTTGATGGCGAACCCGCAGAGGATCCCGGTGTTCAGTGCAATCGCCAGCACTCCGAACCAGGGAAGCGACCGTGTTCCGACGAAATAAGCATTCCCGAGAAACGCGAACCAGAGCACGGGCACGAGTGCGTAGGTCGCCCAGCGGTAGTACGCATCCGCCTCGAGCAGAGGCACCACCTCTTCCGGGGGGTTGTTCCGGTCTTCGCCAAGGAGAAGGTCGAGCAGCGGAATCGCGCCGTACACGAGCAATGCGGGCACGAAGAGCGACGCCACCGAGCCCGTCAGCACATAGAAGAACGGCCCGGAGCCGAGCACCGTCGGCACGAGGAGCGAAACGAACCAAGCATACCGCTTCCCATCACGGTAGCGAACGTTCTCATGAGCGAATACAGGGTTCAGCAGGGACATCAGGCAACCTCCGGAGCGCTTGGATGAGCGCCGCAAACTCTGGCCCCAACGTGACCTGCCTTCGCCCGTCCCAACACCGAAAGGCGCGACAATGAATCGTCAATTGTTGCCAGATCGCCGGTCATGCCCGAAGCCCGCAATCGGGCTTGAACGTCCGCGGCGCCCGGCACTCGTACCCGAACTACTCCTCGGTGTGCATCTCGGTCGGCGTCAGCTCGACGACCTGCGTCTCGCATCGTCGCAGCCCTCTTGCGGGCAGGAACGGACAGCGTATATGCCGCGGCCGGATGCAGGACTCGGGCCGTAGAGCGAAGCGCAGAGTCGGACCCATGGCGCTCGCGGTCGTGGCTCTCGGCGCGTGCTGCGTCCCTCGTGCGTCGCAGGCCCAGACGGAGGGAGACGCGACGAGTGTGCAGGCTGCCATGAAGCAGGCCGAGCGGCAGGTCGCCGAGGGTCTCACCAGCGACAGCCGGCTCGAGTTTGGCGATACCGACGACTGGATCGAGCTCAAGACGGGTGAATGGCTGAGGGGCGACCTACATTGGCTGCGTCCGAAAGGACTCGAGTCCGGCAAGAATGTGAACTTCTACAGCAACAAGCTCGACGGCCTCACGCTTAGTTGGGGGAGCGTGGCCGGCGTCCATTCTCCCAAGATCAAGAGCTACAGGTTCAAGAACAAGACCACGCGATCGGGCAAGGCCATGATCACCAAAGACAGGGTCATTCTCGAAACCGACCAAGGCGTCGAGACGTACCCTCGCAATGAGCTCGTCTCGATCTCCGAGGGACCGCCTCGGGAGCGGTCATGGTGGTCGACGATGCTCAGCCTCGGGTTCTCCGCCAATGCGGGAAATACGAGCCAGGGTTCGCTCACCACGCAATGGAGCCTAACACGCGAGGATGGCCACTCGCTCGCGGGGCTCGGCTACAACGGAACCGTGGCGTTCACCAACGGCGAGCTCAACGTCAATCGGCACCTCGGCGACGTCGATACCGCTCTGTTCCTCTGGGACCGCGTCTACCTGATTCCGATCGACGCGCAGTTTCTCTACGACGCGTTCCAGAACATGAAGCTGCGCGCGACTCCGGGCGCGGGGGCCGGGGTCTATCTCTTCAAGAAGAGCAGGCAGAGAAGAAAGCATACGAACCAGTTCGAGTGGGACGTGCAGAGCGGCCTTGGGTATCAGTTCCTAAAATTGATCTCGACCGCAACTGGAGTCGACAACCCGCAAAACGATGGGTTCGTCATGCTCCGCACCTATTGGAAGCTGGAATTCCTAAACGACAACGTCGAGCTCACGGTCGACTGGCGCACCAACCTCGTCTACACGAGCTTCGGACAGACGAACCACACAGGGACGGCGGACGTGAGCGTCGAGATCACGGACATGTTCAACTTCGTCAACTCGTTCCTATTCCTGCGAACCCGGGATCCAGAGCCACGATCGGACGGGACTGTGCCTAAGAAGAACGACTATCAAGTGGTCGTCAGCCTCGCCATCAAGATCAATTGATAGGATGCGAGTCGGCGAGCGCCCGCGGGGTGCGTAGGCTCATCGAGCGAGACATCTTGACATTCTGGGCCAGCGCGGTAACCGCCGTCGGGTCATGGGCGAATATCACAAGGTCGTAGGAATCATCACGCTTTGCGTCGTCGGGCTGCTGCCCGTCAAACTATCCGCGCAAGACGACGGCATCCAGTCGGAGACACTGCGGGTCGGTGTGGTCGCTTTAGAGCCCTTCGCGATGAAGACCGTCGATGGTCACTGGGAAGGCATCGCCGTCGATCTCTGGCGTGAGGTTGCCGATGAGATGGGTGTCGACTTCGAGCTGCGCGAATACGGCAGTGTCCAAG
>JBATLA010000757.1:0-3256 GCA_049669945.1 Polyangiales bacterium
GAGTAGGCAAGCCGCGGCGAATGCGATAGGCCGAGGGCTTCGGCCAGTTAGGCTAGTGTAAGTCATGAAACTACCTCGTTAGTTAGGTCTCGTAGGATAACCGAGACCCGGATCTACTCAACCCCCGACATGCCCCACTCGCGAACCACCTCGATTCTTGCGCTAATCGGGCTCGCTCTCGTCGGAGCGACCTTGCTGGTCTACTGGCCGGTTTCGGCCCACGAGCTGGTTCACTTCGACGACTCTCGATACCTCCTAGAAAACACGCACGTTCGCGGCGGCCTTCAGTGGTCGACCGTCGCGTGGGCCTTCACGACCGATCGTATGGGCACCTGGCATCCGCTCGCGTGGATCTCGCATGCGGCAGATTGGAGCCTGTACGGCGCGAACGCAGGCGGCCACCATCTGACGAGCTTGTTCCTGCACGCGCTGAACGCACTCTTGTTGTTCGCTGTGCTTCGCCGAATGACGGGCCGCACCTGGGCGAGCGCCATCGTTGCCTTGGTGTTCGCCGTGCATCCGTTGAACGTCGCCTCGGTTGCGTGGGTTTCATCGCGAAAAGGGGTCCTCAGCGCGCTCTTCCTCTTCCTGACCGTGTACGCATACGTTCGCTACACTGAACGGCGAAGCGTCGCGCACTACCTCGTCGTCATGGCAGCTTTCGCGTTCGGTCTCCTCTCGAAACCCGTGCTGGTCACGCTGCCGGTGCTTCTGTTGTTGCTCGACGTCTGGCCACTGCAGAGGCTCGCATGGAACGGCCGCGCCCGAGGAGGGGCTCATCCGTGGCTCGAGAAGCTGCCGCTCTTGGCGATGTCCGCGGCGGTGAGCTGCGTCGTGTTTGCGGTCCGCGCGACGGGCGAGCCTGTCCATTGGACGCAGAGGTGGGCGCAGGTGCCGATTTCGTATCTCGTCTACTTGAAGCGCATCTTCTGGCCGATCGGCTTGGCGACGCCGTACCCCCCGTCGGGCGCGCCGGCACTCACGGCGGTGTTGGGGGCGCTCGCCATCTTGCTCGCGATCACCGTGCTGACGTTTCGGCTCCGCCGTTCGCACCCCTATCTCGCGGTCGGCTGGCTGTGGTTCCTGATCACGCTCGCTCCCGTCATCGGCTTCGTGCAAGTCGGCGCCTATCTCATGGCCGATCGATGGATGTACCTGCCGATGCTCGGCGTGCTGGTTGCCGCCGTGTGGGGGATCGACTCGTGGCTCCCGCGAACGCGGTCCACGGCGGCGGCGGTCGCCATGGTGATGGTTGCAGTCGTCCTCGGGCTCAGCGGCGTGACGCGCGCTCAGATCGCAAGCTGGCAGAATACCGAGACGCTCTTCGGCCGCGCCCTCGCGGTCACCGAGAACAACCGCACCGCGCACTACAATTTGGCCTGGTACCTCGCGAAGGAGGGGCGTCCCGAAGAAGCGATCGCGCACTATGAACGCGCCATCGAGATCTCCCCGGACCACTTCCCCTCGCGACACAACTTGGCGCTTCTCCTTTGGAGCGAGGAAAGGACGGAGGAAGCCATCGAGGCGACCTGCGCGGCGCTGCGCGTGCTCGATCCGTCGGCCGAAGACATCCGGAGCCGCCTCACCGAGCGTCTTGGCGGCGCGAGCTGCGCAGAGCGCTAAGGCACGGTGCGCTCTGCCACGACCTCGGAGACGAACGCCGCCGCGGCGCCCGTCACGGTGATGTCGACGAGCCCGGGCTCCGTCATCACGAGCTCGACCCCATCCCGGGTCGGAGCGGCCGTGACGCCATTCGATTGTTGTTGGGCCGAAAGGCGAAGGGCTCCTTCACCGACTGCGCGGATCTGCCACGTGCCCGCGGCGAGCTCGATGCCGGCTAGCGTGGTTTGCACCGGAGCCACGAACTGCATGACCAAGCGGTTCTCCTCGTCGATGCGGGCCTGGGTACCCTTCGCAGCCGCGAAGAGAAATCCGGGAATCGTCAGCCGGTCGTTCGCGCGCTCGATGCCCACGCGACCTTCGAGCCGGCAGTAGATGTTGAAGTGCACCGGAACCGGGTCGTCGCCGACCATTCGGACGCGCCGGTACCAGGCGTGGAATCGTGGGTCGGCATCCATTTCGCGCCCTCCACGAAAGGCCAAGCGGCTCGAACCCGTCACGCCGGCTACGATGATGTCGGGTTCTTGCGAGAGCACGTAGGCGCCGTCGCCGAGCTCATGCCCTTGCACGCCCTGACCAAACGAATCGCCGTGCTGTCGCGCGATGTGGGCGTCGTTGAGACCGAGCATGTCGAGCGAACGAAGCTCGGAGTAGTAGGGAATGACGCCTGCTGCGTCGACTGCGACCAATGGGTCGTGCTCCTCGAACGCGGCGCCAAGCGTCTTGCCAATGGTAGTCGCGCGCACGGAAATAGGAGGGTCGGACCAGCGCGCTATCGCGATGTTCTTGTCGCGTTGTTGTGCTCGACCGAACAATGCCAGCATTGCCAGCGCCAGCACCCAGGCTGCAATCCTAGCGGTCTTGCCCTGCTGCTGCGCCCAATCGAGCATTTCTGCGACGAGAAATGCAAGCAGAACGTAGCATGGGATGAGCATCCGATAGCCGAAGCTCTGGCAGGTGATCGAAGAGACGTAGAAACCCCAAACGGCAAACAGTCCAGCGGCGAACAGAATCCACGAGCGGCGTTTTGGATCCCTCCAAGCGACGAAGAGTGCGAACGCAGCCGGGATCCACAGTCCATAGGAAGACCGGCCCGCGTCGGCAACGCACGCCACGCCACTCTCGAGTCTCGCTGCCGTGAACGCCACCTTCGCGCGCGCCGTGTTGGGGACGAAGTCGCCGTAGTACGCGAGACGGAAAGCCACCTGTCCGAGTGTCGCGAGTGCGGGCAGCACGCCGACGACGATGGCGGTGACGACGGCGTCGCGTGATCGCGCACGCAGGAGAAGAAAGGCGCACACCGCAACGGTGAGAAGTGGACCGTCGGGCCGGGTCAGACACAGAAGCGCCAAGGGGATGCCGGGTCGAAGTGCGCTCTTGCAGCCCGACGTTTCTCCGTCGACGAGAGGCCTCAGCAGCACGAGCGACCAAGCGAGGAGGGCGCCTACGAGGCAGCCTTCGAGCCCCGCCACCGCCCAAAGCGCGATTGGACCCGCGAGCGCCATGAACATCGCCCCAGCAAACGCCGGAAGACTTTCGCGCCAGCTTCCCGGACGAAAGGCATAGACCACCGCCGCCACGATTGCGATGGCGGAGGTGGCGCCGAGGATCAGGGGGGTATGCTGGAGGTCGACCC
>JBATLA010000758.1:0-4472 GCA_049669945.1 Polyangiales bacterium
GGGCGGTGCGCTCGTCACGGGGTCCAGGTGCTGAAGCTCCGCTGTGGCGGCAGCGACGGCGACCGCGACCTCGGGTCGGGTGTCGGTGATCAGCGTCGTCGGGAAGCTCAAGGTCTCTGGGTCGAGCTTCAAATTCTTGACCGGCTTCGCGGTCTCTTTCTGGGCGTCGACCTCTTCGGCGAAGGCCAGCATCTGCAGCGGGTCTTCGGCTGGCTGCGACTCGGAGTCGTCTGGGAGCGCCGCAACGGCGGCGACCACGATGCCGAGCGCTGCGATCAGCCCGACGCCGGACAGGACCAAGACGCCTCGTCCCTCGTTTGCCGAGCGCTCTTCGATTCGCTCCAGATCGCGCATTGCCGTGTCCATTCTTCGCTCCGCCTCGGCCCTCCTCCGGGGTTTACGAAACTTCCTCGGAACCGGCTAGAACACCGCGGTTCCAACGCCCCGAGAGTGCGTGCAGGGGGGGGGCTCACGTGGTAGCTTCGCGGCCGCGTCGCAGCACAGGGGAGCGACGCGCGGGAGCACAACTTCATGGCGGAATCTCCACACAAGCAGCCAGTCGCGCTCGAAGACGAGATGCGGCGCTCGTACCTCGATTACGCGATGAGCGTGATTATCGGACGCGCGATTCCCGACGTCCGGGACGGACTCAAACCGGTTCACCGGCGGATTCTCTACTCGATGCACGAGCAGAAGAACGCGTGGAACACCTCGTACAAGAAGAGCGCCCGCATCGTCGGTGACGTTCTCGGTAAGTACCACCCCCATGGTGACACCGCGGTCTACGACGCGCTGGTTCGCATGGCGCAGGAATTCTCCATGCGCTACCCGCTCGTCGATGGGCAGGGGAACTTCGGCTCCATCGACGGCGACCCCGCGGCCGCGATGCGTTACACCGAGGTCCGGATGCATCGGCTGGCGTCGGAGCTGCTCGCCGATATCGAAAAGGAAACGGTAGATTTCGGGCCAAACTTCGACGACTCCGAAAGTGAACCGCTGGTCCTGCCGAGCCGCATCCCGAACCTCCTCATCAATGGCTCGGGTGGCATCGCCGTCGGCATGGCGACGAACATTCCGCCGCACAATCTACGCGAGGTCCTCGACGCCACGGTGCGCCTGATGGGCGACCCGGAGCTCACCGTCGATCAGCTCATGCAGGACGACGACGAGACCGGCCGCCTCGGGGTGAAGGGACCAGACTTTCCTACGGCCGGGTACATCTACGGCCGCGCCGGCATCCACCTCGGCTATCGGACGGGCCGCGGCCGTATCGTGATGCGTGCCCGGGCGAGCATCGAGCCTCTTCGGGGCAAGGGTGATCGCGAGATGATCGTGATCACGGAGATCCCGTATCAGGTCAACAAGGCCGAGCTCCTGAAGAAGATCGCCGATCTGGTCCGCGACAAGCGCCTCGAAGGCATCAGCGACCTCCGGGATGAGTCCGACCGGGATGGGATGCGAATGGTCATCGAGCTCAAGCGCGACGCCCACGGCGAGATCGTGCTCAACAAGCTCTACCAGATGACGGCGCTTCAGAGCACGTTTGGCTACAACTGCCTGGCCATCGTCGGGCAGCGTCCGGAGGTGCTCGATCTGCGGTCGGCGCTTCTGCGGTTCATCGACCACCGGCGCGAGGTCGTCGTTCGGCGGACCCGGTACGACCTTCGACAGGCGAAGGATCAGCGAGAGCTCGTAGAGGGTCTCGGCATGGCGGTCACCGACGTCGACCTCGTGGTGAATACCATTCGGTCGTCGAAGGATCCGGATGAAGCGCGCGAGCGCTTGATGAAGCTCCCGCTGACCGGCCTCGAGGAGTTCGTGCGGCGCGCCGGCCGTCCCGAGGATGAGATCCAGACGGCCAGGGAGCGCGGCGAGTACCTGCTGACCGAGCGGCAAGCCAAGGCGATCCTCGAAATGCGTCTCTCGCGCCTGACCGGGCTCGAGCGCGAGAAGCTGGCGACGGAGTACGGCAAGCTCTCTGACCTCATTGCAGAGCTAGAAGCGATCCTTGCAAGCAAGGTTCTGCTCGACGAGGTGATCGTCGCGGAGCTCGATGAGATTCGCGAGCGCTACGGCGACGGGCGGCGCACAGAAATCGTCGAGGCCGAAAGCGATATCTCGATCGAGGACTTGGTTCCCGATGAAGAGGTCGTCGTGACCGTCTCGCACGCGGGATACGTGAAACGCGTGCCCCTCAGCGAGTACCGGGCGCAGGGGCGCGGCGGCAAGGGCCTCAGGGCGATGGACACGCGCGAGAAGGATTTCGTGAGCTGGGTCTTCGTCGTGAACGCCCACGCCCATGTCCTGTTTCTGAGCGACAAGGGAAAGGCATATCTGAAGAAGGTCTATCAGATTCCCGAGACGGGTCGCGCCGCGCGGGGAAGGGCGGTCGTCAATCTCGTCGGCATGGAGCCGGATGAGCGGGTCGCCGCCATCTTGCCGATTCGCGAGTTCGTCGAGGATGGGTATCTGCTGACGTGCACCCGTCGCGGTCGTGTGAAGCGGACGAACCTGAGCGCGTACGAGAACATCCGGCAGACAGGCATCATCGGTGTCGCCATCGGCGAGAGCGATGGACTGCTGACCGCGCGGATCGTGACGCCCGGGCAGCATGTGTTGATCGGCACGTCGCACGGCATGAGCATCCGCTTTCCCATCGAAGACGTCCGAGCCATGGGCCGTGACTCGATGGGCGTGAAGGGGATCGACCTCCGTGAGGACGATTTCGTGATCGGCATGGACATCATCGAGAGCGAGTCCGACCAGCAGGTGCTCACCGTGAGCGCCAACGGCTATGGCAAGCGCACCAAGGTGAGTGACTGGCGCACACAGGGTCGCGGCGGCAAGGGCATCATTGGGATGGACACCTCGGAGCGAAACGGCGCGCTGGTGAAGCTCCGGCTCGTGGTGCCCGAGGACCAGCTCATGGTGATTACGAACGGGGGCCAGGTCATTCGTACCCCGGTCTCCGAGATCCGCGAGACGGGACGCAACACCCAGGGCGTGCGGGTCATTCGCCTCCGGGATGGTGAGCAGGTGGTCGACGTCGAGCCAGTGGCCGAGGGCGAGGACGACGAAGCCATCGAACCACCCGAGGAATCCGTGGAGCCCGACGCCAATTAACCCCCCCGAACCCGGAAATGTGTAATCCCGGAGACGACGCGTTATCCTTAGTAGGGCATTTTTGCGGAGTCTTTTCTCGGGGGTAGGGGATTGTGAGTAACGGACCCGTCATAGGGATCGACCTCGGCACGACCAACTCCGTGGTCGCTGTCGCTGACAAGAACGGCATACGGGTGCTGTCCGGCGAGGACGGCACCCTGATTCCCTCCGTCGTTTCGTTTCATCCGGGCGGTGATGTGCTCGTGGGTGCGAACGCGAAGGAGCGGCGCCTGCTCGACGCGCAGAACACCGTTTACTCGGTCAAGCGCCTGATCGGCCGGCCTTACACGAGCTACGAGGTGAAGGAGGCGCGCGAGCGCTTTGCTTTCGAGCTCTCCGAAGGGCCCAGTGGTGGCGTGTTGGTGACCGCGCGTGGCGAGACCTACACGCTGAGCGAGATCAGTGCATTCGTCCTGCGCCACGTTCGCAAGGTTGCCGAGACTGCGCTCGGCGCCGAATGCGGGCAGGCTGTCGTGACGGTGCCAGCCAACTTCAACGAGCTGCAGCGAAGTGCCACCAAGGCTGCGGGCCGGGTTGCCGGTCTCGATGTGCTCCGCATCCTCAACGAGCCGACTGCGGCCGCGTTGGCCTACGGCTACAACAAGACATCCAACGAGCGAGTCGCGGTCTACGACCTTGGTGGTGGTACGTTCGACATCACCATTCTTCAGCTCGCCGGCGATGTGTTCGAGGTTCTGGCGACCGCAGGCGATACATTTCTCGGCGGTGATGACCTGGACTCGGCCATTGCCGACCACATGGCGGGGCAGTTCCTGGCGCAAAGCCGTTACGATGCGCGTCAGGATCGTCAAGCCTACGAACGCCTCAAGGCTGCCGCTGAGTGGGCGAAGATCCAGCTGTCCGACAAGCCTCATGTGAAGCTCTGCATCGAGGAGCTCGCCTACGGCGATGGCGGCAAGGCATTGAACCTCGACTACGCGCTGACGCGCGAGCAGCTCGAGCACATGTGTCAGCCCTTCGTCGCCCGCAGTTTCGATGTTTGCGAAGACGCCATGAAGGCGGCAGGCCTTCGCCCGACCCAGCTCGACAACGTGATCCTGGTTGGCGGCTCCACGCGCATTCCGTTGCTCCAGCGAATGGTGGCCGAGTACTTCGGCCGCAAGCCGTTGTCCGATATCGATCCCGACTTGGTCGTCGCGAAGGGCGCGGCGCTTCAAGCGCTCGCTCTCGCGGAGCCTGCGCGCAAGGCGGCGCTGGCGCGGGTAGCGCTCAAGAAGGTGGCGCAACCGACGACGGGGGATCACCCACAGGTCTCCGAGGACATGACCTTCGAGGACGAGGTCACCAAC
>JBATLA010000759.1:0-1877 GCA_049669945.1 Polyangiales bacterium
GAGCGGCGCCGCAGGCGCATGGTCCCTCACCGGGCCTGATTCCTTGAGCCCAGGATGGCACACGCTCTCGCTCGCAGTCGCATCGTCCGACGGCCAGGTGGCCCGCTCGGTGAAATTCCTGGTGGAGGGTGACGAGGTGGCCGAGCCTCCGATGCCGCCCGGTGAACCGACGATTTCGTGGGAAGAGGACATTCGCCCGATCTACGAGCGGAGCTGCGCCCCCTGCCACGTGGCCGGCAGCAACCAAACGTTCATGGGGAGCTTCGAGGCGTTCAGCGCGCTCGGGGAGCTCGCCTTGGAGCGCGTGTCCCTCGGCGAGATGCCGCCACCCGCTGCCAGTGCGGTGGCCGAGCCGCTGAGCGGGGACGAAGTGCAGCTACTTCAAACCTGGGTGCAGGAAGGGATGAATCCGTGAGTTGGCTCAAAAGCATGGCAGCGGGGCTAGGCCTCGTCATCGTGTCGTCGACTGCCGCCGTTGGCTGCAGCAGCGACTCTTCACCGTACGTCGATCCGCGAAGCATCGTTGCGCCGGAAGAGGTTCCGGAGACCAAGCGGATTCGACGTCTCACCGCGGACCAGTTCTTCGCGTCCTTGTTCGTTGCTACCGGGCAACGTTGGGATGACGAACAGCAGTTCGCTGCGACGCTCGGCCGGCCGGACTTCGCGGAGGTTACCGCGGAGGGACGTGAGATGTCAGTTGGCTTCGCGAAGCTTGCGGGCGACGCCGCACGCCAGACCTGCCGGCGCGCCGTCGAGCAAGACATCGAGACCCCCGATGCGGGTTCCCGCGCGATCCTCCGGAAGATTGAGGACGTCGCGCAGCTCGACCCGTTCGATCCCAGCGTCGGCGACAACCTCCGGTATCTCGTGCTTCGATTCCTCGGCGTCTATGCCGTCGACGACGAGGATCGGCGTATTCAACCTTGGCTCTCCGTCTTGCAAGACGGTCTCGATCCAATCGACGAAGCGCGGTTCGGCGAAGCGCAGGACCGCTGGATCGCCGTCTGCACCGGCTTGGCCCTTCACCCGGACTTCCTGACCTACTGAGGAACGCACATGAGCAAGAAGTACCATTGCCCTCACCTCAGCCGCCGCGCGCTCCTCCAAGGCGTGCTCGGTGGCGCAGCCACCTACGCACTCTGGCCGATTCGGCCGCTACTGGCGCAAGATGCAGCCGGCCATCGCTTCGTCGCTTGCTTCCTCGACGGCGGTTGGGACGTGCTTCTCGCGGGCGACCCTCGCGACCCAGCAGGCGCGTATGAGGGCATCGACCTCGGCACCAACCGACTCGCGCCCGAGTTCCAAGACCCGTTCCCGGTTTCGATGGGAGGCAGCGAACAGCTTTGGGGTCCGACCATGCGTGCGCTCGAGCCCCACGCGGACCTCGCGACGTTCTTCCGCGGCATCAACATGAACACGGTCTCGCACGAGACCGCGAAGTCCTACAGTCACACGGGCCGCGAGCCGGCTGGCGCGGTCGCACGCGGCGACTCCATCGCAACCGTCGCAGCGTCCGTTCACGACCAGGGCGCGCTTCTTCCAAACGCTGCGATCTCGGTCCCGAGCTACAACCGCGCGTTTGACAATCGCTTTTCTGCGATTCGCATGAACGACCCTCGCGAGATTCGCGATTTGATCGGAGCCACCCGTGGCTCACTTCCGGAGGGCGTCGAAGGACTCCTCAACAAGGCCCTCGAGGACGCGTATTCGTGCGTCTCGCCGGCGTATTCGGGGCGCCTCCCCGAGGATGAGCTCCTCATCAGTCGCGACCGCATTCTGAAACTCCAGCAGCAGGACGTCGTCGCGCGGTTCGACTTCAATGCGGAGACTGCCGAGATGGACGAGCTTCGGGCTCTCTATCCGCTCGACAATGGCGC
>JBATLA010000760.1:0-4120 GCA_049669945.1 Polyangiales bacterium
GGACTGGAGATCCTCGTGGAAGTCGAAGTCCCGGAGTCTGACCCCCCGGAGACGGAGACCTTCAACTATTTCTTTCAGGGCAGCACGGAGGTTCTCCGCGACGCGAACGGCGTAATCGGGTGCAGCCTAGAGGAGAGTCGATGTTTCGACGAATCGGGAACACTCTTCTCCTGGTAACGCTCCTCGCGGGCATGACCTGGACCGGCATGGCGCTCGATCCAGAGCCCGCCCGCGCGTATCACAGCTATGAGGAGCGGCTCCTCAACACGACGGCCTACAGCCTTCACCGTCGACGCGTCCGCCTTGGGCTGATGCAACTCAGCTACGGGATCATCGACCAACTACAAGTCACGACCTACACCATGCCCTGGATCCTCGGGGCGATCTTTCAGGACGTTGCCCCCAACGTCGAGCTCAAGTCGACCTTCTTCGACCGGAGGCGCCTTGCGCTGAGCGCTTCGATCGGCTTTCTCACGGGCACCGTCGCGCAGAGCGACGATTCCAAAGTGAGGTATTTCCTGCTGCCAATCGCTCTTGCTTCGTCGGTCCGCATCAATTCCGACGTGAGCGTGCACCTCGGAACGAGGTTCACCGCCGTCACCGGGGGCGCCGACGCGCAAGCGGGAGATGACCCAGTCGCAGGCGCAGCCGTGGTCGACTTCCTACAACTCTGGGGAATGGCCGAGTGGCGGCTCTCTCGCGTGGTTGCATTCACGTTCACCGTCAGGTGGGTGCCCTACGTCAGCGACGTGGTGGTCAACGGCAGCTTGGGTGGCAACCCGTCGGCAGACCTGCAGCTCCAGGCGGCCGTGGACGACTTGCGAAACGCGTTCGCCATCATCCCTGGCTTCGTGTTTTCCTGGGACCACGCCAACATTCGGCTCGGGGTCGGCTACAGCGATTTCTTCGTCGACGGTTTCTACCTCATCATCCCGGGAGACGTGCTCAGCAACGTCGCCCCCGAGTTCGACATTTTCGTGCGCTTCTAGGGGCCCCTCGAAGGCTGTGCTAGCCTCCGCGCCATGACACGAACGAAGGGTGTTCTTCTCTTGGCAATCGCGCTGGGCGCCTGCGCGTCCAGCAAGTCCTCGACGAGCGATGGATCGACGATCGGCAAAGACATCGACGTCGAATCGATGCGGCCGCCCGAGGCCGCGCAGGTCGTGCGCGAGTTCCAGCAGGCGTACGGCATCCCGCCCATCCCACCGCCGGACACCCCCGTGACCTCGATGGCCCAAGTCCTCGAAATCGTCCGAGGAGACCGCTTGCCGGAGTTCGAGGAAGCCCGACGTTTTGCGGCCGGACGGCAAGGCCCCGAAGCCCTGACTGTGCGCGCCTACCTGGAGCTCTCGTACGCGGGCGCCCTCATGACCGCGGCCTGGATTCTCGACAAGGAGCGGAGGCAAGACCTCACCGAGCTTCGTCAGCTCCAACAGACCCGTCCTTTGGTGGAGCCCTCTGCCGACACCAAAGAGGACCAAGCGCGTGCCGCGAAGCTCCAAGCCAAGACGGCGGATCTTCGCAAAGTGGTTCGAGCGCTTCGCGTCTTGTCGGAAGAGCCACTCCGCTCTGGCTCCGACCTTGCCGAGCAGGCGGTTCGATTGGACCCAAAGGCGCAACTCGCCTATTTCGCGAACGCGAACTACTTCCGCTTGCGCGGGCAGTGGCTCGAGTTTGACCGGATGATGCGCTACGCCGAAGACGGCCCCGAGAACCCACCCATTCGCAGCTACCTCCGCGCGATGGAGGCGTTCGAGCGCTACGTCGATCCCGTCCGATGCGAGAAGCTTCTCAAGGAGACCCTCGCCGCGCGCCCCGACTTTGTCCGCGCCCAAGCCAACCTCGTCCTGATCGACGAAGGAACCGTGGCAAAATACGAGGAGCTCCAGCGCCTGAAGGCCCTGAGCCCGAACCACCTCGTCGTTAGGCTTGCAGGCCCGATGATCGAAGAGGAATTCAAAACGAATCAGGAGCTGCGCCCCAACCCCTCGAACTGACGCTGACGCTGACGCTGACTAAGGCGGTACCGGCCTCAACTCGATCGACAAGCTCGTCGTGCCTCGTGGAAGATCCAACTCCATGTCGTGCGGGAAGTGATCGTCCGCGGTGACCGTCATCAGATGTACGCCCGGCGCCAACGCCTTGGGCTCCTGTGACAGTACCGTCGCTCGTCCGAAGTAGTGACCGTCGATATACACCGACGCATCTCGGGGAGTCGCGACCACCTTGAGGCGCGCGGGCTCGGGCGCGACAGTGCCTTGCTTGGCGCAGCCGAGTAGCACCAGCGCCAACAAAATACCGGCCGCTCTCACTCCCATTCGATCGTCGAAGGCGGCTTGGACGAGATGTCGTAACAGACGCGGTTGCAACCACGGACCTCGTTGATGATCCGCGTCGAGATACGCGCGAGCACTTCGTGCGGAATACGGGACCAGTCGGCCGTCATGCCGTCGCGCGAGTCGACCGCTCGAATCCCCACCACGTAGTCGTACGTGCGCTCGTCGCCCATGACCCCGACGGTTCGCACCGGAAGAATCACGCAGAACGCTTGCCAGATCTTGTCGTAGAGGTCGGCGGCGCGCAGCTCCTCGATGAAAATAGCGTCCGCGTCCCTCAAGATTTCGAGCTTCTCTTTCTCGATCGCACCGGGGCATCGCACGGCGAGACCTGGTCCAGGGAACGGATGGCGCCACACCAAGTCGTGCGGCATGCCCATCGCTTCGCCGACCTCGCGAACCTCGTCCTTGAAGAGAAGCCGCAGGGGCTCGATCAGCTCGAGGTGTAGCGTGTCCGGCAGGCCGCCCACGTTGTGGTGGCTCTTGATGACCGCGCTCGGCCCCTTGAAGGACAGGCTTTCGATCACGTCGGGATAGAGGGTCCCCTGCACGAGATAGCCGACGTCTTCGAGCTTCTCTGCCTCCCGCTGGAAAACGTCGATGAAGATCTTTCCGATGATCTTCCGCTTCTTCTCGGGGTCGGAGACGCCGTGAAGCGCTTCCAGGAACTCCTCCGCCGCATCGACGTGAATCAGCTTGAGCCCAAAGTGGTCGCGGTAGGTGTGGACCACGCTCTCCGCTTCATCTTTTCTCAGCAGACCGTTGTCGACGAAGATGCAGGTGAGCTTGTCGCCAATCGCTTTGGACACGAGCATCGCCGCAACCGACGAGTCGACGCCACCGGAAAGACCGCAGACGGCGGCGCGACCTCCGACCTGTCGCTTGACCGACTCGACCGTCTGCTCGACGAACGATCCTGGCGTCCAGTTGGGGCTGCACCCAGCGACCTCGAAGAGAAACGCGCGGAGCATCTCCACGCCACGAGGCGTGTGCGCGACCTCCGGATGAAACTGCACGCCAAAAATGTTCCGTTCGAGATTGGCGACCGCGGCGAACGGGCTGTTCGATGTCTGCGCGATCGTCCCGAACCCAGGCGGGAGGCTCTCGACCCGATCGCCATGGCTCATCCAAACGTCGACATGCGATCCGACATGGAACCCGTGCAGCAGCCCTTCGGGCTTGAGCACCTCGAGCCGCGCCGGGCCGTACTCTCGCTCATCGGCGCGCTCGACCTTGCCGCCGAGCAGATGGCAGGTGAGCTGCATGCCGTAGCAGATGCCCAAAACGGGCACCCCGAGGTCGAACACGCCAGGGTCGACCGTCGGCGCCCCCTCGGCAAACACGCTCGCAGGCCCACCGCTCAGGATGATCGCCCGCGGGTCGATCGCCTTGATCTCATCGAGCGAATAGGTGCAGGGCTGAATCTCGCAGTAGACGTGCTGCTCACGAATCCGGCGAGCAATCAGCTGGGTGTACTGGGAACCGAAGTCCAGAATTAAGACCCCATCGACGATCATGGCGGCGGTCTAACATGGGCCACTTGGCCGGTCGAGGCCGACCCACGAGCAGGCGGTAGCGCGAGCCCGAGAATCGGCCGCGACCCACGTCCGCGGATCCCCATTGGCGTCGGGAGGTTTGGTTACATCCGACCCGCCCACCCCCGCCCGTAATCCTCCCTCCGCGCCCCTTGCTTTGCTCGGGCTTGGCGGCGCATTCGCGCCGGGCTTCGCCGTTCCGGCTCGCGTGTACACAGGAGAATCGGTCGGGATGCGCGGCACAGCGAG
>JBATLA010000761.1:0-3829 GCA_049669945.1 Polyangiales bacterium
CCCGCCAGGCGCGCACATCGCATGGACGGATGACTTCGATGCTGGGAAGTCGGCGGCGCTCACGCAGGGGCGCCCAATGCTTGTGGATTTCGGGGCGGATTGGTGCGGAGCCTGCCAAGAGCTCGAACGCGACGTCTTGAGCGACCCGCGGATCGTCGCCGAGGCGCGGCGTTTCGTGACTGTGCGCGTCGACCTGAGCACCGACAAGGCCACCGATGCGAAGTGGGCCATCCTCAAAGGCTACAATCAGCCGGGGCTCCCCCTCGTGGTGCTCCACCGCAGCGACGGCTCCGAGGCCGTCCGGGTGACGGGTCTGCTCGGAAGCGATGAGTTCCTCGAAATGATGGGGGACGTTCGCTGATCGGGGCGCGAGCGTGCTAGCCTCCCGGCGGGGTGACGCAATGAAGAAGAACACGTTTTCGAGACGAACCCTGCTCCACAACACGGTGCACCTGGCGGTTCTGAGCTCCGCTCCTGTCCTGCTTCAGGCCTGCAAAAAGGCCGAGTTCCGTTGTGATGACGTCAGCGGCTTGAGCGCGCAAGATGCGGAGCTTCGAGCCGCGCTCGAGTACGTCGATCGTTCGCCGCACGACACAGCCAAGAGCTGCGCGTCCTGTGCGTTCTACGTCGCGAACGACGAAAACCAGTGCGGGCAGTGCACCCTGGTGAAGGGCCCCATTCATCCGCTCGGATACTGCAACTCCTGGGCGGCAAAGGGCTGATCTCGAGGCGTGATGGCATTGTTCGAGGTACGAGGCCTCAAGAAGGCGTTCGGTCGTAACGTGGTCCTCGATGGGCTCGACCTCGACATTTATGCGGGCGAGGTCATCACGATCGTCGGAGAGTCTGGATCGGGAAAGAGCATCCTGCTCAAGGCCATGATGGGCCTCGTCGAGCCCGACGGAGGCACGATCCGGTTCGACGGCGAAGTGGTCACGGGACAAACCGAACAGGAATGGGTTGCGACGCGCCAGCGCATTGGGATGCTCTTTCAGGAGTCGGCTCTCTTCGACTCGCTCGATGTGTTTGAGAACGTCGGCTACGCGCTTCGAGAGCAAACATCGATGACCGACGAAGAGATTGCGAAACGCGTTGCTGAAACGCTTTCGTTGGTCGCTCTTCCCGGTATCGAACACATGGCGCCGTCCGACCTGTCTGGCGGCATGCGAAAGCGCGTGGCGCTGGCACGCGCCGTCGCGGTGCGACCGGAGATCCTCTTCTACGATGAGCCCGCGGAAGGCCTCGACCCTATCAACGTCACCCGAGTCAATCGGCTGTTGCTCGGGCTCCAGGAGAGCCTCAACGTCACCTCGGTGGTCGTGACCCACAATCTGAAGGCCGCGTTTGCCATCAGCGACCGGCTTGCGCTCATCCACGACGGGCAGGTCGTCGCGACGGGGGCGCCGGAGACCTTCCTCGAATCCGAGGACCCGGTCGTGCGTGAGTTCATCGGCGATCGCATGAGGAAAGTCCTCCGTGCAAGTTGAGTTCGTAGGTGCGGTGGGGGGCGACGTCACCGGCTCACGCCACATCGTGCACACGGAGAAGGCCCGCCTGCTCCTCGACTGCGGCCTATTTCAAGGCCGGCGTTCCGAGAGCGCCGAGCGCAACCGAGAGCTCGGCTTTCGCGCGCGGGACATCGACGTCATGGTGCTCTCGCACGCCCACATCGACCATTCGGGTGCCCTCCCGCGACTCTATCGACAGGGCTTCCGCGGTCCGATCTACTGCACGCCGGCGACCCGAGACCTGTGCGCCGCCATGCTCGAGGACTCCGCCGAGATCCAGGCGCAAGACGCCGCCTACATCAACAAGAAGATCGAGCGCGACGGCGCTAGAATGGAGCCCGTCGAGCCGCTCTACGATCAGAGAGACGTCATAGGAACGCTCGGGCTCATGGTGAGCGTGCCGTATCACAGGCCGGTTCGGGTCGCCGAGGGCGTGACACTCACGTACTACGACGCCGGTCACGTGCTCGGGAGCGCGATGGTCGCGCTCGACGTCGACGTCGTCGGAGAGCAGCGACGCCTCGTGTTCTCGGGTGACCTCGGCCGGCGCAACATGCCTATCCTCCGCGACCCTGAGATTCCGCCGGGCGCTTCGACCCTGCTCATGGAGTCCACGTACGGGGACCGAACCCACGACCCCATCGAGCGCATGGAAGACGAGCTACTCGACGTCATCACACGAACCATCGGGCGTGGCGGCAAGGTCATCGTCCCCTCGTTTGCCCTCGAGCGAGCGCAGGAACTGGTCTACGCGCTCAAGCAGCTCCAGGGTCAGGGGCGACTGCCGGACGTGCCCATCTACGTGGACTCACCACTCACTGTGAAGCTCACCGACGTCTTTCGACTCCATCCGGAGTGCTTCGACGACAAGGCCCGTGACATGATGGCCGCGGACGAGTCGCCCTTTGACTTCGAAGGGCTTCGGTACGTGTCCTCGGTCGAAGATTCCAAGGCGATCGACCGGAGCGACGATCCTGCAGTGATCATTTCTGCAAGCGGGATGTGCGAGTTCGGACGCGTGGTGCACCACTTGGTGGCGGCCATCGAAAACCGGAAGAACACCGTACTCATCGTCGGCTTCCAAGCGCAGCACACGCTCGGGCGCCGGCTCGTCGAACAACGACCGCAGGTGCGCATCTTCGGAGTCGAGCGAGCGCGACACGCGGAGGTCGTGGTCCTCAACGGGTTCAGCGCCCACGCGGGCCAGGACGACCTGCTCGAATACGCCGAGGCCGTGCGAGAGGCTGGACCCCTTCGCCACGTCGCCTTGGTCCACGGCGAAGAAGGACCGCGACAAACGCTCAAGCGGCTCCTCGAAGAGCGAGATTTCCCGAACGTGGTAACGCCGATGAAGGGCGATCGGCTGGACATCTAGTTCTTGACCTAGTGCGATGTATGCGCACATTGTCGCCCGTGAACCGGGGAGGCAGCATGAGCAGGGGTTTGATCGGATGTGGGGTGCTGGTGGTGATCGGGCTCGTGCTCGTGGCCACGGGAGTCGGGAGCTACAATCGACTCGTCGAGCTCGAAGAGGGCGTCGACGGCGCTTGGAGCCAAGTGGAGAACGTCTACCAGCGCCGGACCGACCTGATCCCCAATCTCGTCGCGACCGTGAAAGGGGCAGCCGACTTCGAGCAAGAGACGCTGACCAAGGTCGTCGAGGCCCGCGCCAAAGTCGGACAGGTGACGTTCAATGAGGCGCCCGATGCAGCGCAGCTACAGCAGTTCGAGGCGGCGCAGTCCGAGCTTTCCTCTGCTCTCTCCCGCTTGCTGGTGGTCGTCGAGAAGTACCCGGAGCTCAAGGCGACCGACGCCTTCCGCGACCTGCAGGCGCAGCTCGAGGGCACCGAGAACCGCATCACGGTCGAGCGCAAGCGCTTCAACGATGCGACGCTCGCGTACAACAAGGCACGCCGCCGCTTCCCGACGATCCTGCTCGCGAACATCATGGGGTTCGGCGACAAGCCCTACTTCGAAGCGACCCCGGGGGCCGAAGAGCCGCCGAAGGTCGAGTTCTAGCGGCGCTGTGGCGAGTCGAATCGACACGTTCTTCTCGAACGCAGACCGCGAGGCGATCCGCGCGGCCACCGCCGAAGCCGAGCGGAGCACGTCCGGGGAGCTCGTGGTCTACGTCGTGGAACGTTGTGACCCCTACCCCGAGATCGCGTGGAAGGGCGCGCTCATCGGGGGCGCGCTGGGGGCCGCCGCGGCCGCGATTGCGGTGCGACTGTTCGGCGGTTGGGGGTCCCCCGACGATCTATGGCTGCTAATCGGGCTTCAGCTTGGTCTCCTCGCCGGCTGGCTTGCGAGCCGTTTCGAGG
>JBATLA010000762.1:0-5290 GCA_049669945.1 Polyangiales bacterium
AGACGCCCATGTTCACCGTGTTACTGCGCAAGGCCTCGGGCGCAGGGTACTACGCGATGGCGGGACTTCCGTACGACCCCGTCGTGCAGCTTTCGACGCCCGTGTCCCGGCTCAGCGTCATGGAGGGAAGGACACTCGCGATCGCGTCGTACAACAGTAAGCTCGACGACAACTTCGAGATCGTGACCAAGGACCCCGACGAGCGCGCGAAAATCGAGCAGCGCATGGCGGAGGTCGAGGCGCGCATCGAAGCGGACATGGATCCCTACGTGGCTGCGCGACAGCTCGACACGGACGAGATCGTGCGCGTTGACGAGCTTCGCGACTGGTTGAAGGTGCTCGTCGAGATGAGCTACCAGGGCATCGGGTACCGCCGCGTGAAGAACCCGCGGATCTGGACGATGCACGACCTCGATGTCTTGGTGACGGGGGGGCGCGCATGAAGGACGACCAGCACGTCCTTCGCGCCAAGGCGACGGAAGATTCGAGCGCGCTCCTCGCACCGAGCGTAGGCATCTTCACGCCGAGCGTTTCGCAGGGCGAGCTCGTCTCTGCGGGGCAAGCCGTAGGGACCCTCGACGTTCTCGGTGTCCGTCACACCTTGGTGGTTCCTGCCGGGACCGCAGGCCGAGTGAGCCACCGCATCGGTGGCGCGCGCACCCGTGTGCCAGTGCAATACGGAGATTCGCTCGTCACCGTGTCGACGGCCTCGGTGAGCGACAGCACGACCTCGCACGCGGCGGGTGTCGCGACAACCGTCAGCTCCCTCTCGTTCACTGCGCCGATGAGTGGTCGGTTCTACGGCCGACCCTCGCCCCATGAGCCCGCGTTTGTTGCTGCTGGCGACACGGTGACCCACGGTCAGACCGTCGGCCTCTTGGAGGTCATGAAGACGTTCAACCGCCTCGTTTACCAGGGAGACGGGCTGCCCACCGAAGCGACGATCGAGCGGGTCGTGCCCGAAGACGGGGACGATGTCGTTCGTGGCGATCCGATTTTGCTCTTGGGGTCCGAAGGGAGCTAGCCATGCCGGTGCGGGTCTCGATTGGGAGCGCCCTCGTCCTGCTGGTCATGGTGGCGTGCAAGTCGAGTGCACGAGTGTCCGAGGCCGACGATGTGCCGGAGACGAAGCGCTACGTCTTCAAGCACGAGGGACTCGTGCGCGACGTGGCGGTCTTCGACCCCCGACGCGCCCCGCAAGGAAGCGCGCGCCCTCTGGTCGTCGTGCTTCACGGTGGGCTCGGCGCTGACGACGATGCGGTGACTCTGAGCTTCGGGAAGCTCAACGCCCTCGCGGCAGAAGACGATTTCTTGGTGGTCTACCCGAACGGCCTGAGCGGACACTGGAACGACGGCCGCAACGTGGAGCAGTACGTCGCCCAGCGGGAGCGTGTCAACGACGTCGGCTTTCTTGCCAAGCTGGTCGATGATCTCGTCGAGAAACGGAACGTCGACGCGGAGTCGGTCTTCTTCCTGGGTGTGTCGGACGGAGCGATGATGACCCACCGGTTTGCCTGCGAGCGAGCCGGAAAGCTCGCGGCGTTCGTCGCGGTGATTGGCTCGATGCCGTACAACGTTGCGCGCCGACGCTCGCGGTGCGGGACGGAGCCGTTGTCCGCGTTGATGATCAACGGGACGGAGGACCCCATCGTGCCCTGGGACGGTGGAACGGTGGTCTTCGAGGATGAGAAGCTCGGCCGCGTGCTCGCTATTGAACGCACGTTTTCGTTTTGGCGGCGTCACAACGGCTGTTCCGACGTCGAGACTTCGATGATTCCCGATTTCGTTCCGAGCGATGGCAGTCGAATTGAGCGCCGCAAGGCGACCGGATGCCAACAAGATACCAAGGTGGAGCTTTTCGTGGTGCACGGTGCAGGCCACACCTGGCCGTCTGGGTGGCAGTATCTTCCGGAGAGCTTGGTCGGTCCGACGAGCCGCGATATCGACGCGGCGGTGGCCGCCTGGCGCTTCTTCCAGAGCACACTCTAGCGGGCGAGGTCGGTGCTAAGCTTGGGCGCATGGTGGAAGTCCAGCTAGGTGATCGTTCGCTGTTTCCAGACCTCGAGGGAAGCGCGTATCTCGCGCACGCGGCGATTTCGCCGCTCTCCGCGCCCGTTTGTGAACGCATGGCGCAGGTCATGCGGGACTACGCCCGCGGTGGCATGGCAGGCTTCGTTCGCTGGGCGCCGCGGCTTCAAGAGGTTCGGAAGGCCATAGCCGCGCTCATTTCCGCCGAGGTCGGCGAGATCGCGTTCGTCTCCAATACGACCCAAGGCGTGATCGACATTGCGTTTGGGCTTCCGTGGCGCAAGGGCGACCGTGTAGTGCTCTTCGACGGCGAGTTCCCGGCTAACGTGACCCCGTGGCAGCAAGCTGCCGAAGAGTTCAGTCTGGAGCCGATCTGGTTGTCGCTCGACGCGTTCGAGCGCTCGGTTGACGAAGGTCTCGCGGAGCTCGAACGAGTGCTCGAACGGGGCGTCCGACTCGTTGCCGTGAGCGCCGTCCAGTACAAGACCGGGCTCCGCATGCCGCTCGCCGAAATGGCTGCCCTTTGTCACAGGTACGATGCCGAGATTTTCGTCGACGCGATTCAGGCGCTCGGCGCGACTCCGATCGATGTGTCCTGGGGGATCGATTACCTGAGCTCGGGCAGCCATAAGCACATGATGGGTGCCGAAGGGGCTGGCTTCCTCTACGTGGCCGAGCGCTGCGGGGCAGCACTCGAGCCGAGGCTCGCCGGCTGGTTGGGCCACGAGAGCCCGGTCGCGTTTCTGACCGGTGACGAGCCGCAGTTGCGGTATGACAACCCGCTCAAACGCGGAGCGCAGGCCTTGGAGATCGGCACCACCAACGTCATGGGTTTGGCTGGGCTCGGCGCCTCCCTCGAGATCCTGGGGGTACTCGGCGTTCCGGCGATTCACTCCCACGTCGAGGGCTACATCGACCGCCTCGAAGCCGGGCTGATCGAGCGCGGGTTTGAAAGCCGGCGTGCCCGGACGCCGGCGCTCCGGTCTACCCTGCTGAGCATGGCAGTCCCCACCGACGTCCGGCTCAGCAAGCTGGCCGCGGGCCTTCGTGACCGAGGCGTCATATGCAACACGCCCGACGGTTTGATGAGATTCGCGCCCCACTGGCCAAATTCGATCGAAGAAGTCCCGGCTGTCCTCGACGCGGTCGACGAGGCGCTGGCCGCCCTCCGCGCTTGAGCCTAGGCTCGCCCGGTGCGCGCCCAAAGCGACCGAAGCTTCTGGATCTTCAACGCGGCCGTTTCGACTGCAGCCATCATTTTTCTCGGTTGGCTCTTGCTGATTCGGAAGGGTGGAGGTGTCAGCGCAGATCTGAGCTTCATGCCGGGCGTCAACGCCGCGCTGAACGCCAGCTCGGCAACGCTCCTCGTGCTCGGCCTCGCGGCCATTCGACGCGGTCGACGCGAGTTGCACAGGCGCCTGATGGTCTCGGCGTTTGCGGCATCAGCGGTGTTTCTCGTCGGCTACGTCCTCTATCACTATGCGCACGGCGACACGCAATACCAAGGGGAGGGCGCGATTCGGATCGTGTACTTCGCGGTGCTGATCACCCACGTCTTGCTGTCGATTGTAATGCTTCCGATGATTCTCACGACGTTCTACTTGGCCGCTCGCGAGCGCTTTGCGACGCACAAGAAGCTGGCTAGATGGACGCTGCCAATCTGGCTCTATGTTTCCGTGACAGGCGTAGTCATCTACTTCATGCTTCGCTGACCCGGAGGGACCGATGGGAATCATTTCGTGGATCGTATTTGGTTTGGTGGCGGGCATCCTCGCCAAGTTCCTCATGCCGGGCGACGATCCGGGAGGTTTTCTGAAGACGACCGTCGTCGGTGTAGTCGGTGCGTTGGTGGGCGGGTTCATCGCGACACGCATCGGATTCGGCGACGTGACGGGGTTCAACCTCCGAAGCTTTTCGATCGCCATCGCTGGGTCGCTCTTGGTGCTGTGGGGCTACCGGAAGCTCAAGAGTAGCTAGAGCATTGGCTATACGGGCTGGCGTCGCAGCCGTCGGACGGCGAGTACCCCCTCGGCGATCATCCATAGGAGCAGCACGAGCAGCAGCGATGCAAGCGCAGCAAGCGCTGCGTTACCCTCCGCAAGGAACTGCTGGAGCTTCGTGATCAGGGCGAGGGCGGCGACTGGCATCACGAGGAGCATGGGGATCACGAGCGGCCAGACTGGCCGCTTACGCGAGAAGAAGTAGAGGGCCAGCGTCATCAGGGTGAGCGCGGCCAAGAGTTGATTGCTGGCGCCGAAGATGGGCCAAAGCACCCAACCCACCGCCTTGGCTTGACCGGTTGCTGGGTCGGGGGTCTCTGCGAGGGCCAGGTACATCGCCGGGACCACCGCGATGATCGTGGCGATGTACGGATTGGTCAGCGGCTTGATCCGAAGCGCTTCGCCGAGCTCGCTCAAGATGAAGCGCTGAATGCGCGTGGCCGTGTCGAGCGATGTCGCTGCGAACGCGATCACCAGCACGGCCATCAGCGTGCGCGCGAGCTCGGAGGAAAGCCCGACGGCTTCGAGGAACGCACCGCCGCCAAGCACGAATGCGGCAGCCTTGTTGCCACCCGCGTGCGCCCAGGAGTCGTAGTAGACGGCCCAGCTCAAATCATCGACGGCGCCTTGGGTCGGGAGAGCGCAGGCGCCAACCAATCCGATGCCGGCCACTGCGGCAAGAGTGGACGCGAGGGCGAGCGAGCCTTCGCCGAGCATGCCGCCATACCCGATCACGCGGGCGTCGCTGAGCTTGTCGATCTGTTTGGAGGTGGTGCCCCCCGAGACCAGTCCATGAAAGCCGCTGATCGCCCCGCACGCGATCGTGACGAATAGGATTGGGAAGATCGACGGTGCGCCCGCTTCCGGGGTTCGGTAAACGGGGGCGTCGAAGTTCGGGTGGGCGATGAGTACGCCGAGAAACAGCAGCCCGAGGCCGACGAAGAGCTGGTGGCTGTTGATGTAGTCGCGCGGCTGCAAGAGCAACCACACCGGCAACAGGCTCGCGATGGCCGAGTAGATGAGTAGGAAGAAGATCCAGCCGGTTGTCACGCGGTGCTTGTCCGCGCCCATCGCGACGAAATCGATGGGCACCTCGACCCCGACCCAAACGAAGAAATAGAGCACCACTAGCGCGATGAGCGACGGCAGCAGAATCTTCACGCGGCGCTTGTAGACCAGCCAGCCGATGACGATGGCGACGATGATCTGGATGTTGATGGGGATCACGCTCGTCGGCTGGCTGACGAACAGGCCTGCGATCG
>JBATLA010000763.1:0-1549 GCA_049669945.1 Polyangiales bacterium
GAGGAGTTCGAAAGCCGGGTTGCCGAGATTCAACGGCTCCTGAAGGAGCTCGACCACGATGAAGACGTAGAGCAACGCTACGGCTTCCATCGGATCGTGGTGCTCATCTCGGGCCCGGACGCGAGCCGCCTCGACGACCTGATCATCGAGCTCGGCGCGGTCGGCGTGCGCCACGTGCTGCGCCAGGACTTCAAGGAGGATGTGCCCGCATGGTCGAGCGACCCCGCGTTTGCGCAGCACGTGCTTCGCTACGCGATCGACCTCACAGGCTCTCGCCGCATCGGCAAGACCGCGATTTGCGCGTCGGGCGGAGGAATCACCGGCATCTACTTCGAGATGGGCGTGCTCAAGTGCCTCGACGATTGCCTCACGAATTGCGGCGTGAACGACTTCGACATGATGTACGGGATCAGCGCGGGCGCCGTCGTGACGAGCCTGCTCTCGGTCGGCTACACGCCCGACGAGCTGATCGCCGGCATCGCAGGTGTATCGGGCGGCCGTGTTCCGCCTCTATCCCTGAGCTTGCTCCGGCTTTCACACTTCAACCATGAAGACATGCGTTGGCGCTTCAGCAGCGCTGCAAAGACCGCGGCGCGCGCGTTTTGGGATGCCATCCGCGGTCGTGGCGGCGACACCGCGGAAGCGCTCTTCCTCGAGTACACCAGCCTGGTCGGCGCACCATTTCATTCGGCCGAGTTCGAGGTGATCCTTCGACGGATTCTGCAGATGTCCGGCAGCACCAACGATTTCCGAAAGCTGCCGATGGAGCTCTATGTGGGGGCGTCGGATCAGGACGCGCGCTCCCATGTTTTGTTCGGGTCCGAGGGCTATGACCACGTTCCGATCAGCAAAGCGGTCCAGGCTTCACTCAGCGTGAACCCGGCGTTTTCGTCGGTGCCGATCGATGGCCGGTACTACGAGGATGGTGCGATCACACGGACCTCGAATTTCGTCGAAGCGATCAGCCGCGGCGCGACCCTGGTCGTCACCTTGGACCCCTTCGTTCCCTACGTATCGAAGCTTCCCGGCGTCGCCCATCGGCGCGGCGTTCTCTACAACATCGACCAGGACATTCGGACGATTACATTCACCCGGTTCGAGCGCGCTCGGAATGCCGCGCTTCGCAAGAACCCCGAGGTGAGCTCGTACACGTTCTTGCCGTCGAACACGCTGCGCCGCTTGCTGTCGACGAACCCGATGGATCATCGGCCGTACCTCGAAATCTGGCGCGGCGCATATCTCTCCGCGCTGCAACGAATCGACCAGCTTTGTCATCGCTTGCGCGGCGACCTCGCGGAGCAGGGCATGATGCTCGACACGAGCTTGGCGGAAGTCGTCGCGGAGCAGCTGCGCACGACGACCCGGCTCAAGTTCGAGGACTTTTTTCCGGATCGCCAGGTCGACATCGAGAAGCGGGAGTTCATGCGCCCATCGCAATTGCCTCCGGCGCCCGTGTCTGGGTAGGGCGGGCGCGCTTGGCTTGAGGGGTGGATTGCTGAGCCGCTCGCGTGGTTTGGTTTAGTTACATCCGACCCACCCACCCCCACCG
>JBATLA010000764.1:0-7086 GCA_049669945.1 Polyangiales bacterium
ATTAGAAACATAATTTCTTGACGCTGCGCTGGGGCTGGCGCCCCTCGCCTCACGTGGTATGCCTGCGCCGCTTCATTTCGAAGCCGGGGTTTCGATCCCGAAATCAATACACATCTCTCGGCTCGATCAGACGTTCCGGTGCCCCGTCAGGGGTTGTTCGTCTAGGGGGATGGAAGCGCAACCGAAAGGAGAAACGAGCAATGTCTGAAACCACCCAAGAAGCCCAAGAAGCGCCCGAGTTGGCGGCCCTGGGAAGCCCCGATGTCGCGTCGGGTGATCTGCCGATCGGCCTACGGGCCCTCATCGATGCCGGCGTGCACTTTGGTCACCAGACCAAGCGCTGGAACCCGCGCATGCGCCCGTATATCTACGGCGCGCGCAACGGGATCCACATCATCGACCTTGACCAGACCGCGGAGCTCTTCAAGCGGGCCTACGCATTCGTCGCCGACGCCGTCAGCCGTGGAGGGCATGTGCTCTTCGTCGGCACCAAGCGCCAGGCCGCGGAGGTCGTCCGCGAGGAAGCCGAGCGCTCAGGTCAGTTCTACGTCACCGGCCGTTGGCTCGGTGGCACGCTTACCAACTTCCGAACGATGAAGAGCGGCATCGATCGGCTTCGCAACATCGAGGCGCAGGTCGAGGACGGCACGATCGATTCGCTACGCAAGAAGGAAGCGCTTTCGATTCGTCGCGAGGGCGAGAAGCTCGAGAAGTACCTCGGCGGCATCAAGAAGATGGACGGCCTTCCGTCGGTCCTCTTCGTCATCGATCCCCAGAACGAGCACATCGCCATCAGCGAAGCCCGCAAACTTCACATCCCGATCGTCGCGCTGACCGATACCAACTGCGATCCCGACCTCATCGACTTCGTCATTCCCGGCAACGACGATGCGATTCGCTCGATCAAGCTCATCACCTCGCGCATCGCGGATGCGTGCATCGAGGGTGGCCAACAGCACCGAGACTTCCTCCAGCACGAAGGCGCAGCGGCGCCCGACACCTCCGCCGAGGGCCTGCAGGTCGAGTTTGCCCGCAAGCGCGGTTCCGCGCCGGCGGCACCCGAAGGAAACCAGTAATGCCCGAAATCAGCGCATCCCAAGTCAAATCACTCCGAGATCGCACCGGCGCCGGCATGATGGCATGCCGCGACGCGCTCCGTGAGACGGAGGGCGACGAGGAAAAGGCGATCGAGATCATTCAGAAGAAGGGTCTCAGCAAGGTCGCGAAGAAGGCTGGGGCAATCGCCGGCGACGGCCTCGTTCACGCCTACATCCACGGCGCTGGCCGCGTTGGCGTCCTCATCGAAATCAACTGCCAGACGGACTTCGTCGCCCGTGGCGATGACTTCCGCCAGTTCGTCCAAGAGACGGCGATGCAGGTGGCTGCCGAGTCGCCCCTCTACGTCAGCGAAGACGACATCCCGGAGAACGACCTTCTCGCTCAGACCGCGATCTTCCGCGGTCAGATCGAAGAAGAAGCCAAGGCCACCGGCAAGGAGAAGCCTGCCGCGGCAGTCGAGAAGATCGTCGAAGGCAAGCTCGCGAAGTGGAAGAAGCAGGCGTGTCTACTCGATCAAATCTCGATCATGCACGAGGACAAGACGATCAAGACGCTCCTCGAAGAGCTGACGGCCAAGTTGGGCGAGAAGCTCAGCGTCCGCCGCTTCACGCGCTACGAGCTCGGTGAGGGCATCGAAAAGAAGAAAACAGATCTGGCCGCAGAGGTGACCGAAGCGCTAAAAGGTTCCTGAGTCATGACAAACGGGGCGAAGCTCGATCGGGTACTGCTGAAGCTCTCTGGCGAGGTGCTTTCCGGCGGCAGTTCGGGCAAGAGCATCGACCCCGAAATGGTAAAGGCGATTAGCGAGGAGCTCGCCGAAGTCCAAGCCAGTGGTTGCCAAATCGGCCTCGTCATCGGCGGGGGCAACATCTTTCGCGGAATCAAGGGCAGCGCGAGCGGCATGGACCGCACGGCTGCCGACCACATGGGGATGCTGGCCACCGTCGTGAACGGCATTGCGCTACAGGATGGGCTCGAGAAGGCCGGGGTCGACACGCGGCTCATGAGCGCACTCGAGATCAAGGCCGTGTGCGAGCCGTACATCCGGCGCCGGGCCGTGCGCCACCTCGAAAAGGGCCGCGTGGTCATTTTCGTTGCCGGCACGGGCAATCCCTACTTCTCGACTGACACGGCAGCGGCACTTCGTGCAATGGAAATCCGGGCGAGCGCCCTTTGCAAAGCCACCAAGGTCAAGGGCATCTACGACAAGGATCCGGTCCTCCACAAAGATGCCACGATGGTGCCGCGGCTCACCTACGACCGGTTCTTGATGGAGCGCGTCGGCGTCATGGACGCGACCGCGGTGGCCCTTTGCCGCGACAACGACCTGCCGATTCGCGTTTTCAAGCTGACCGAGCCGGGCAACATTAAAAGGGTTGTCATGGGCGAAGACGTCGGTAGCCTAGTGACCGCTGGGGACTGACCCCGGTCGATTCGAGGGAACCGATGCTTGCTGAAACACTGGAAGAGTTGGGCGGGGCGATTGCAAGAGCGCACGAGTCGCTCAAACGCGACCTCGCGAAGATCCGCGCTGGCCGCGCGAATCCGGCCATTCTCGACGGCATCCGCGTCGACTACTACGGCTCGCCCACACCACTGAAGCAGCTTGCTTCGATTTCGGTCCCAGAGCCGCGGATGATCATGCTCAAGCCATTCGATCGCACGCAGATGCAGGTCATCGAGAAGGCGATCATGCAAGCGGAGCTCGGCCTCAATCCCGGCAACGACGGCGAGCTCATTCGCCTTCCGATGCCTCCGCTCACCGAGGAGCGCCGCAAAGACCTGGTCAAGGTCGCACGCAAGTCCGGCGAGGAGTGCAAAGTCGCCATCCGCAAAGCGCGCCACGAGGCGAAAGACATGATCGACAGCCTCCAGAAGGAAGGCGAAGTCGGAGAAGACGACGCCGACCGCGCACGAAAAGAGCTCGAAGAGGTCGTGAAGGCTGGCACGGCCAAGGTCGACGAGATCGTCGGCAAAAAAGAGACCGACATCCTCGAGGTCTAGGCGCTCAGAACGGTCGCCCGAAGCCCACGTAGACTTGTGCGCCGCCGCCTTCGTCGAGCCCGTACCCGAACCCAAGCCGAAGTGACATCGGCTGCACGTATCCGATCGTGAAGTCCATGTGGAGCTCGGCTCCAACACCCTTTCGGAGATCGGAGACGTCGAGCGCTCCGAAGTACGCGTTACCGACATCGAAGAAGACGAGCCCCCACATCCGGTCGAAGAACAACGGGACTGTCCCAGGGCCTCTCAGCACGCGTGTGAGCGGGAATCGATACTCCGTCTGCAAGAGCTGAAAGCGATCGCCGAAGATCGAGAAGGCCGGATAGCCGCGAAGTGCCACGCCGCCTTGCTGAGCGAAGTTGAGGAGCTGGTCGAGGAACGAGGTTTCGGGAAACCCGCCCACCGAGAAGATCCCACGCTCGCCCCGACTATCCTCACCGGCGCCGCCGCCGTATCGAAACGCCAAGACGTGATGCTGGGCCCAGGGCAACTCGATGAAGCGCCGAATGAACCAGGACGCCGCGACGCTTCGGAAGCGGCTGCCGATCCCTGGGTGGGCGAACAAAAGCGAGGCGCCCAGCGAACGACCTTCCGACGGGTTGTAGTCATAGAGGTGCCTCCGCGCGTCGTTGTACGACCACGACAGCCGCATGTCGGTGTTGAGCCCGGTCGCGGGAATGATCGGCGGTGGGTAGTTCGGGCTGAGCCGTCCCGTGAACTCCGACAGCGAGCGCGTCCACGTTAGGCCGTAGCTCGCGCTGATGCGGTTGCTGTGAAACGAGCGCGGGATGACCTGCGCCACGGTGAGGCGCCCACCGTAGGCGTCCTCGACGTAGGGTTGCCGTTGCCCGTTCACGACGAAGCCACCTCGCGGCGTCACCAGTCTGAAGAACGAGACTGCCAAGTCGGGGGGTAGGCGCCGAAGCGTGTACTGGAGCTCGACGTTGACGTACCCCTCGGTCAGGCTGAAGCCGAGCCGCGCGAAGAAATCGTGAAACTCGGCGGCGTCGTTACCGCGAGTGAAGATGCCGAGCTGCTGGCCAAAGGCGTCTTCTTCGAGGTCAATTCCCCAGAAGCGCGGGTAGAGCGTTCGCGCTGCGACGTACCGTGTGGAGGCGGCGGGCGTCAAGGTGTCGGCCTCGCTCGGTGGCGGGCGGTCGTCGACGTAGTTGGTAGCCGGCCGCCCCGTCCTCGGGTCCAGGTCCAGCACGAAGAGATCGTAGCCGCGGCTCGTGTATCCGATGTACGCGAGGCGGCTGCCGTCCGGTGACGGTGCGGGAGTGTACGCCCCGGAAACCAGATTGGTGATCTGGTTGATCACACCCGTTGCGGGCTCCCAGGTGTAGATGTTGGCGATCCCCGTGCGGTCGCTCGAGAAGTAGAGTCGGCTCCCGTCTGGCGACCAGGCGGGTCCTGTGTCGAGCGCGCGGTCGTGTGTGATGTGCGTGACGTGCCTGGTGCGGAGGTCGATCACTTGGATGTCGCGGTAACCGCCTTTGCGCCACGCGCTGTAGGCCACCTTCCCCCCGTCCGGGGAGAACCGCGGGGTGTACACTTGTTCGAACCGCTGACTTGGGACCAGGATCTCCTGCGTTGCGTCGATGTCGTCGAGGTCCGCGATCCACAGCGTTTGCGTCGAAGCCTCGTTCCGAACGTAGGCGACTCGGCGCCCGTCGGGGGAGATATCCGGGTAGCGCGCTCGAAGGCCTTTCGTGAGCCGTTCGCGTTTCCACGGACCGCTTCGGTCGTAGCGAAAGAGGTCGTAGTAGAAGTAGATGTTGGTTTTGAACGCATCGATGGACTCGAAGTAGAGGTCGCCGTTCGGATGCACGGCGGGATAGCTCTCTCCCGCGCTCCGCACGATGCGCTCGACTCGGTTGCCGTTGTCGAGGTCGAGCCGCCGAATCTGAGGGTCGCTTCGACCATCACCCGCGTAGTACAGCAGCTGACCGTCACCGTGGAAGCGCAAGCCGCGCACTCGCTCGCCCTTGAACGTGACGCGCCGGCCCTCCACGATTCCCTGCGCGCGAACTCCAGCGTCGACTTCGCCGTAGCGCTGCTGCATGTCCTGGATCCAAGCTTTGTAGAGTTCATCGAAGGTCTTGCCCGTCAGTCGCTTCGCCATCCGGTTCACGCTGAACGGGATCGCGCGCTTCCCGTACCACTCGACCATCTCGGTGATGATGCCTTCGCCGTACTGATCGACGAGCCATCCAACGAAGCGGGAACCGTAGAGGTACCAGATTTCTCCGTGTGGCCAGTAGTCGGTGCGATTGTTGAGCGTATCGAAGTGCAGGATGTTGTCTTCCAGCACCGCCATCCTCATGTACATCTCGAACTGAGTGGAACGCATGCGTCCGCCAGCCGTCAGGTCGGACTCGAGGTACGTCGCGATTCCTTCGATGATCCAGCGCGGCTGGAGCAAGTTGGGCGCCCAGATCTTCCCGAAGATGTGATTCACGATGCGCGGCAGCCCACCGATGTTGTCGAGGTGAAGGATGTGCGCGTGCTCGTGCGTCACGAGGATCGTGAGCCAGTCATCGAAGTCGCCGAGCACGGAGAGGTCATCCGGCGCGGTCACGAACAGTCGGATGACGTTGTAGTGAAGTGGAGTGGCGTTTCCGTTGGAGGTGTCGACATCGTCGTTGAGGACGATCTGAACCCGCTTCCTCGGTTGGTGCCCGAGCAGTGGCCGGAGTCGCTCGTGGGCGTGCTCTGCCACCCGCAGAACCCTACGGGCCACCAGAGCGAGGGGCTCTGGGTAGCTCACCTCGAAATGCTCGCTCTGGACGGTGCGCCAGCGCCTCGTGAGGTCCTTGGTCTGCGCACCTGCCGAAAAAGCCCCCAAAAGCACCAGCAGGGAAGCCATCGCAGCTGCTGCGCGGGCCATCTTCGACCTTCTAGCATGCGGGTCCGCCCAACCCATAGTCACCTGTTCACCCCCATCTGGGCCAAAGGCTTGACCCATGCCCTCCCGAGTGCCTAGCCTTAACTGAGGTTAGGGGGGTCGTTCGCTACCATGGGCGTTGAGCGAGGGGAATTGGTCATCGAGGATCTAGCGTTGCCGTTGGCGCTGCGTTTCATCTCAGGAAAGTATCAGGGTGGGGAGTTTCCTCTTCCTGACTCCGGAGAGATCGTCATCGGGCGTTCGAGCGAGCTCGACATGGTTCTCGTCGAGGACATGGTCTCGCGTCGCCATGCGAAGATCTCGGTCGAAGGCGGCGACATCTTTCTGGAAGACCTCGGCTCGACGAATGGAAGCTTCGTCAACGGCGAGAAGATCACCCGAACCAAACTCGCCGAAGGCGATCGCATCCTGATCGGCACCAGCATCATCAAGGTCGTGACTTCCGACGGCTCGGCGTCAGTCGTCGACGCGCAAGCGCAAATGAACGCCGCCGCGTCGAGCGCGCGTCCGGCAGCCGCCGGCAGCACGATGACTGGCTCCATCGCAGAGGTCGCGCTCCCGGACTTGCTGCAGCTATTCTCCGCTTCGAAGAAGACGGGCGTCTTGCAGATCACCACGGCCACCGACGTCGGCGCAATCTACCTGGACGAAGGCATGGTGCGATTCGCCGTCGTCAACGGTGACGAGTCAGTACCGCCCGAGAAGGCATTCTACCGAGTTCTGGTCTGGGACAAGGGCACGTTCGATTTGCTGCCGGAGTCCGACCGTGAGTTTCCGAGCGAGATCAAGAGCAGCGTCGAGGGCCTGCTCATGGAAGGCATGCGCCAGCTCGACGAGATGCGCCGGCTGGGCGACGCGCTTCCGCCGCTCCAGGCCGAAGTCTTCGTCGCGAAGCCGCTCGCCAAGCCACTCCGCGACGCGTCTCCCGACGAGCTCGACGTCATTCAGCTCGCACTCAACCACGAAACCCTCGTCAACATGATGAACCACAGCGGGAAGCCCGATCCCGAAGTGGCCGAGGTCGTGGTCGCGTTGCTGGAAAAGGGCTACCTGAAGAGCAGCTGAGAGCTACCCTCTCGTCAGCGTCAGCGTCAGCGTCAGCGTCAGCGTCAGCG
>JBATLA010000765.1:0-2445 GCA_049669945.1 Polyangiales bacterium
CGCGGAGGAGGTGGCGCGACTGGCGGCCGCACGGGTCGCGCGGCGCGTTGGTTACCTTGCGGCGCAATGATGATCGTGGTGCGTCGCTCACGGCGCCGATCGTCGTCGTCCGCGCTGGCTTGGCCCATGGCCGTCAGCGCCAACATGAAGAGCCCGATATGAAGGATTGCTCGCATGATGAACCTCGTCTTTCCTGAGTGACTGCGGGTTTCCCCCCGCGATTCACTCACTCGGACGCCGGCACACCTTACGAAGCTCTTAAGGACGGGCGGAAACGTGCCGCACCCCCGAATACCGACACGATTTCATTCGGTTAGGAGGACGCGCGACTTGTTGGCTCGTTCGAGCACGGCGGCAACCCGGGGATCTGCAGCAAGCGCATCCCAAAGGAGCTCCGCGCGTGCGCGATAGTCGTCTCGGCTCAAGCGGCCGCGGAGGAGCTCGGCGCGAAGGAAGACGAACGTCGTTTGCACGACGTCGTGGAGGCAGTAGTCGCGGATCTCTGTGTGCTTTCCCTGCTCGTGCATGCTCTGCACTTTCGACCCATCGACGCCCATTTTACCGGGCATGCCGACGAGCTGCGCAAGCGCATCGAGGCTCGGCATCCGGCTCGCGCCGAAGTCGGTCATGACGTCGGCAAGGTCCATGTGGCCCTCGTCGCTGAAGCGGTAGCGGTAGTCCGGGCCTCCGCTTCGACCGGCGTAGTACGCAGGGAACGGGACGCCGTGCTTCAGCATGCGGTTGGAGAGCACGGGTAGATCGAAGCGGCGGCCGTTGAACGAGACCATCGTAGGGTGGCGGTCACCGACGAAGTCGGCGAACTCCTCGAGCACCTTGGATTCGTCGGGCGGGGCGTCTTCCTCACCGCCAAATGCGCCGAGCTTCCGGAGACCATGGTCGCCGCCGAGCCACAAGACCCCGAGCGCCACGACTTGATGAAAGGGCGGCGGTGGAAATCCATCAACCGCCGCGTCCCAAACTAGCTCCGGGTCGGGAACGGTCTCGATGTCGAGGACCAGAAAGGTGCGCGCCACGGACTGAAATTAGCCCAGAATCGAATGAGCGGATCGAAAAATCGTCCGAGTTAAGACTCGCGTAAGGTTCGGGCCCTTTACTTCATGAGGGAAACGAAATCCCATGGAAGGAATACTCATGAAGCTCATCAACAAGCAAACGATCGTCGCGGCCCTCGTGGGCGGGGTTTCGGCCCTCGCGTTGACCGCTGGGGGTGTCGCGTTCGCCCATGGCGCTGCGTACGGCGGCCCTCACGGCAAGGGCGGCCCCTGGAACGCAGAGAAGATGGAAGAGCACCTCGCGGAAATGACCGAGCGGCTCGAGCTCAGCCCTGCGCAGGAGCAGCAGGTCCGAACGATCATGGAACAAGCGCGAACCCAAGCCGAGGAGGTCGAGGCAATGCCGCGTGGCAAAGAAAAGTTCGTAGCGTTCACGGATCTTCGTTTCGCGACGGAGGATCAGATCTATGCGAATCTGAGCTGCGAGCAGCGCGATGAGCTGCGGCTGTTGAAGCGCGAGCACAAGGTCGAGCGGATGCAGCAGCGGTTCGAGCGCCACCACGGCTCCGACGACGACTCCGACAAGTAAGGAACAAGCCAGTGTCCGACCGAATCCTGCTCGTAGAAGACGACGCCGCCCTTGGCCAGCAAGTGGTGGACGCCCTTTCGCGAGCGGGTTTCGAGCCGGACTGGGTCCAAGACGGCGATGATGCGCGCGAGCTAGAGCCCGACGACTACCGTCTGATCGTCTTGGACCTGATGCTGCCCGGCACCTACGGAATGGATCTGCTCAAACGCTATCGCCGCAAGTCCGAGGTGCCGGTGTTGATTTTGAGCGCGCGCGACGACACCGCCGACAAGATCCGCGGCCTCGAGCTCGGCGCCGACGACTATGTCACCAAGCCATTCTTCCCCGAAGAGCTCCTCGCCCGCATCCAAGCGTGCCTCCGGCGGCCAAATCTTTCGAGCACGGAGCGGCTCGTCGTGGGCGCGATCGTCATCGACTTCGAGCGGCGCGAGGTCACGGCCAGCAGCGGCGCCCTCTCGCTCACGCCGGTCGAGCTCGAGATCCTTTCCACACTCGCGCGGCGCAAGGGCGCAGCGGTCACACGCGATGCGCTCGTCGACGCGGCGCTCGACCCGGCGCAGGACTCGAGCCGGCGCACGCTCGACGTTCACATCTCTCGGCTCCGCAACAAGCTCGGTGAAGACGCCGTTCAACTCGAAACGGTATGGGGCATCGGGTATCGCCTCTCGGAAGGCCAATGAAGCTCCGAACCCGACTTGCGTTGACGCTGGGCGTAGCGGCGGTCTCGCTGCTGATCATCATGGGTTGGGCGCAATCCCGATGGCACTCGCGCATGCGCGTTGACGCGTTGGCCGAGGCCGCCGTACATCGGATGGACTCCGGAGGCCGCGCACGGTGCGAGGC
>JBATLA010000766.1:0-2242 GCA_049669945.1 Polyangiales bacterium
CGCTGACGCTGACGCTGACGCTGACGAAGCAGCATTGCACGGCAGTGCGAGCCTGAGGGGCGAAGCCCGGCGCGAATGCGCCGCCAAGCCCGCAGGGCGCGGAGGGAGGACTACGGGTGGGGGTGGGGGTGGGTGGGTCGGATGTGACTCGACGCTGACGCTGAGATAATGGCGGAGGAGGAGGGATTCGAACCCCCGGTAGAGTCGCCCCTACAACGGATTTCAAATCCGCCGCCTTCGACCGCTCGGCCACTCCTCCGTGTCGTGGGCGGGCTTAGCATAAGACTCGGGGCGGGGCCTTTCCTCGGGGGCCAATTTGTGCCTATATTCCGCGGTCCCGCCGACGATCGGCTGGCGACCCATGAGGTGATGCTGTGGCTGTAGACACGATTCCGAATCGACTCCTCCAACGTGCGAAGAGCACCCCCAACGACCCGGCGTACTACGTGCGCGACAATGGCGCTTGGAAGCCCACGAACTGGGGGACCTACTCCGACCAGGTGACGCAAGCCGGCCGCGCGTTGATCGCGCTTGGCTTCAAGCCCGGGCAAACCGCTTGCATCCTCGGCTTCAACCGACCCGAGTGGGCGATCCTCGACCTTGCGACCATGGGCGCGGGCGGCGCCCCGGCGGGGATCTACACGACCTGCTCTCCGGTCGAGGTTCGATACATCGTCGCGCATGCAGAGGCGCCGATCATTCTCGTCGAGGACGAAGGGCAGTGGCGCAAGGTGCAAGCCGAGATCGCCAACATGCCGAACCTCAAGCACATCGTGACGATGAAGGGCGTGCCCAAGATCGATCACGGTCTGGTGATGACCTGGGACGAGTTCATGGACAAGGGTGACGAGGTCGAAAAAGAGGCCTACCTCGCTCGCGTCGAGGCCCTCGAGCCCGATGCGCTTGCCACGTTGATCTACACCTCGGGCACCACCGGTCCGCCCAAGGGCGTGATGCTGAGCAACCACAACCTCGCATGGACGGCCAACGTCGCGATTCAGATCACGACGATCACTTCGACCGATTGCTCGCTCTCGTACCTGCCTCTCTCGCACATCGCCGAGCAGATGTTCACGCTGCACATCCCGATCACGACGGGCGCGCGCGTATACTTCGCCGAGTCGATCGAAGCGGTGCCGGAGAACCTCAAAGAGGTGCAGCCGACGATCTTCTTCGGCGTGCCGCGCATTTGGGAGAAGTTCCACGCGGGCATCACCTCCAAGCTCAAGGACGCGTCCGGCGTCAAAGCCAAGCTCGTGAAGTGGGCGCTGAACGTAGGCTGGGAGTCGAACAAGAGCCCCAACGCCCACAAAGGCTTTCAGTACAACCTGGCCAACAAGCTGATTTTCTCGAAGCTCAAGCCCGCCATCGGCATGGGCAACGCCCGGGTCTGTGTGTCCGGCGCGGCGCCGATCGCGCGCGAGGTGCTCGAGTTCTTTGCGAGCTTGGACATCCTCGTGCTCGAGGTCTACGGCCAGTCCGAGGACACCGGGCCGACCAGCTTCAACACGCCGACGCAGTACCGCTTTGGCAGCGTGGGGCCGGCACTTCCGGGCGTCGAGGTGAAGATCGCTGACGACGACGAGATCCTCGTGAAGGGTCCGAACGTGTTCCTCGGCTACTACAAGGACAAGGAAGCCACCGACGCGACATTGATCGACGGCTGGCTCCACTCGGGCGACCTCGGCGCCTTCGACGACCAGGGGTTCCTCAACATCACCGGCCGCAAGAAAGACATCATCATCACCGCCGGCGGCAAGAACATCACGCCGAAGAACCTCGAAGCGGCCATGAAGAACCACGAGCTCATCAACGAAGCGGTCGTGATCGGCGACCGGCGGAAGTACCTGAGCGCGCTCGTGACGATCGATCCCGAAGCGGGCGAGGCGTGGGCCGCCGCCAACGGCGAAGACGCAAGCGCGCTCCACAAGAGCGCCAAGCTTCGCGAGAGCATTCAGAAACACGTCGACGAGCTGAACTCGCACTTCGCGCGCGTCGAGCAGATCAAGAAGTTCACCATCCTGACCCGCAACTTCTCCGTGGAGGACGGCGAGCTCACACCAACGCTGAAGGTGAAGCGGGCCAAGGTGAACGACCACTTCGCCGACGACATCGAGGCGATGTACGCCGAGGGCGGCGCGCCGGCACAGCCGAGGGCTTAGTTGTATCACCCGCCCGGGCTTCGCCCTGCGGGCTCGCGGGTTTAGTTATATCCACCCCGCCCACCCCCACCGCGTAGTCC
>JBATLA010000767.1:0-5636 GCA_049669945.1 Polyangiales bacterium
CGTACCGGCCGAGTTGCCTCCCCGCCAGGGGTGGGCGGGACAGTCGTCCGTCGCCCGGGGCGCTGGCCGGCGCATGCATCAGAAGCTCCCTTTGAGCGTGAGCGCGCCACCGTTGCGGGCAACGCCGACGGAGGCCTCGATCCGCTTCGCGCTGCGCTCGCGGGACTCGCCCTTCCAGTCAGTGAACACGCCGAGTACCGCTGTGGAGACTGCCATTCCCGCCGTCACACCGATTAGAATGTTCGTGCGCCGCTCTTCTTGACGACCTTCGTCAAGTAGGCTTTGGGCCTGTTCCATCGGCGTGGGCGAACCACCGTTGTTGATGCCGGGTGAGTTGGCCGTTCGCGCGGCTGCTTCGTAGTCGCTCACACCTCGGTTGGCGTCTACGCCTGACCACACGGTGACCGCACCGAGCGCGAGGGTTGCGCCGAGCGACGAGAAGAACGCCCATCGTGGTACCGGAGGAGGAGGTGGCGCTACAGGGGCCGCGAGCGTGACGCTCTTCGTGCTGCCGGGATCGCCTCGCACAGAGGTCGACGTTTCACCATCGTCGTATGCGGCCTTCAGTGCGTGTTCCACTTCCGGGGTGACGAAAAACGACGGATGCCGAACCAGTGCTCCGTCGAGCTCGAGCGTGCACTCCTTTTCGCACGACGCGTTGACGAGCACGTTGGTCGGCGCGATGCGCGCAACGACCTCATCTGCCGCTCGTTTGGCTCGCTCGTCTTCGGGGTACCGATCACGCAGCTCCAGCGCGAGGTTCGCCGCCCGAATCGAGTTTCCGGCCTTGGTGTGTGCACGGACTGCTTGCAGCAGCGCTGCCGAAGTCGGCGCGACCCGGTATGCACGCTCGAACCAATGGGCCGCGAGCTCGTAGTGCTCGGACAGATACGCGGACGTGCCCTGGTCGTAGGCCTCGGCTGCCTTCGAGCGGTCTTCGACCGAGGTCGTGGTTCCGCGCGTGACCGAATCTTCAGCTTCGGCTGAGACGGAAAATATCAAGCAAGCTGTGAGAGTGGCCGATGCTAGCCAGCACCGGCATCGAGTCGTGGTTCCCATCACCCAAATCCCACCATTAACGATAGTAAAAATATGGCGGGACGCCGAATCAGGCGCCGGAGCGTATGGCCTGCTGGTAACCGTTTCGGTCCAAATTCGCGAGCATCTGCCGCATTTCATCGGGCTCCGGCGAGCGAATTTCGGCGATTTCGCGGTCGATCGCGCCGTGCGCAACGAGATGCAAAAGCGACTGATTCATGGTCTGCATGCCCGAGGTGCCCTGGCCAGTCTGCATGATGCCGTACATCTGGTGGATCTTGTCCTCGCGAATGAGGTTTCGAATCGCGGCGTTCGGGACGAGTGCCTCGCAGGCCATCGCACGGCCCGGACCGTCGCAACGGGGAAGCAGCATTTGGCTCAGCACGCCTTGCAAGACGAACGACAGCTGCGCACGAATCTGACTCTGCTGCCCTGCAGGGAACACGTCGATGATTCGGTTGATCGATTGCGCGGCAGTGTTGGTGTGTAGCGTTGCGAACACCAAGTGACCCGTTTCTGAAATCGTGAGCGCGGCTTCGATCGTCTCCAGATCTCGCATCTCGCCGATGAGCACGACGTCCGGATCCTGACGAAGCACGTACTTGAGAGCGTCCTTGAATCCCGTGGTGTCGGCTCCCACCTCGCGTTGGTTCACGATGCAAAGCTTGTTGGCATGGAGGAACTCGATGGGATCCTCGACCGTGACGATGTGGTGCCTGTGTTCGCTGTTGATCTTGTCGATCATCGAGGCGAGGGTGGTCGACTTGCCCGAGCCGGTAGGCCCGGTGACCAAGACGAGTCCGCGCGGGCGCGTGCACAGCTCTTCGACGACGGGGGGCATGCCCAGCTTGGACAGCTCCCGAATCTCGAAAGGAATCGCACGGAAGGCGCCGGTGACAGCGCCGCGTTGAAGGAATACGTTCGCACGGAACCGAGAGAGAGATTTGACGCCGAACGAGAAATCGATTTCGTGACCTTTTTCGAACCGCAGCCGTTGGTCCTCGGTCATGACCTCGTAGCAGAGTGCCTTGCTCTCGCGGGGCTTGAGCGGCGCCGTCCGGAGCGGCACGAGCGAGCCGTCGATGCGGAGCTGTGGGGGCGAGCCCGTAGTGATGTGCAAATCAGAAGAGCCTCGCTCTACCATGAGGCGAAGCAACTGCCGAAGCGTGAGTGACGGAGCTTCCTGTGGTGCTGCCATGCGCTCATCATATCAGAGCGCCACGAGAAGTGCCTAAACGCTGCGGCGCGCCCACGGGCCTCGGCGAAGCCAGTCCTGCCTTCGGTATTGTGACGCGATGATGCGGGCTACGGAAGTGGCGGCCAAGAACGACCCTTCGAAGCCGAGCCCCGGAGCGACCTGCTCGTTGCACAGGAATAGCCCCCTTACGGGCGTCCGCGTGGGGAGTGCACACACGCCGAGCGCACGGCGTGTCGGGTATTCGTAGATCGCTCGCATGGTGTAGGGACCGCGGGCCCAAGGCTCGCTGCAGGCGAGCTCTTCGTCGCCCCGAAACGTGCGAGGCGGCAGCCCGTCGTGCGGACTGTCGACCCAAATCGTGTGGTCGTCGAGGAAAGGCACCACGCTACGCATCGCGTCCATCGCTTCGGTGCGAACGAATCGAAGTGGCGATGATGCCGTGTCAATGAGGTGATCGTCGATCAGCGTCATGGCCGTGAACAGGATTCGTTCGTCATCGATGACGCGGCTGCGCAGCCAAAAAGCGCGCTCCTGAGCAGACTCGTCGGGACAAAGCAGTGCGAGACGCCCGAGGGCGTCCGGTACGCCCCTGCGGTCGACGAGAACGTGGACGGCACAGCGATACGCGCGTGAGCGCGGCTCTCCGACGCGCTCGAACATCGAAGTCATCGGCCCTCGGTCCGGGAGGAGTTGGGAGAGCTCGCCGATTGGTGTGCCGTGAACGACCTGAGAGCAACCGATCTCCTCACCCGTGCGTGCGAGATTGATCGTGTGACCTCGTCGGCGTTCGGGGCGAATCGATTCGACACGTTCGCGCACGCGCACCTCGCCGCCCCATGAACGAATCCTGCTGAACAGCGCCTCACGGAACCAGCGCCATCCACCTGATAACTCGGTGACGCCGCCGAGGAGGTGACCGTGAAGTCGCGCCCGCGTCGCGTCCGAATGCTGCGCGGGTAGCAAACCGGAGAGGTGTGGAAGGGCTGCCTCGAATGCCGTGCGGAGCGGGTGGCGGTGTGCGAGTTGGTTCCAAG
Organism: Polyangiales bacterium; assembly: GCA_049669945.1. Classification (GTDB taxonomy): domain Bacteria; phylum Myxococcota_A; class Polyangia; order Polyangiales; family Houyiibacteriaceae; genus SG8-38. The sequence goes on from JBATLA010000767.1 coordinate 3,271, forward strand.
AGGTCCAGCCTTGACCCTGTCGGTCGTAGCGTTGCGCGGACGCCACGAGTGAGAATTGCTGTCGCTCGAGAAATGATTCCGGAGGCCAGATCAAGCCGCGCCCGGCAACCATGTCGAGCTCGGCCCGCACCTCCCTGAGGGTTCGCGTGATGTCTGCTGCTTGATGCCCCACGTCTGGAAGCTCACGGGCTAGCTCCGCCAACCAAGCGTCGGAGTCAGGGTGGACGTTGATCCGGTGGCTTGGCAGGAGAAGCTGAAAGACCGCATCTTGGTCCACCATTCGCTGGCGCACGTCCTGCCGCAGCGCCAAGAGCTCGAGCGTGCTTTGGACCACCGGGCTTTGAACCCCGGTGACGCTGAGACCGTACGGCTCGACCTCGACATCGCCGAGCGTGTACGCCGGGTCCGGGCTGCTTTGTCCGAGTACGAGCACGCGAAGCCCTTCGCGTCCGAGAAGCGCCGCACACAGAAGCGGCTCCAGATGGGTCCCCAGAACGACGACGTCGTAGAAGCTCGTTGGCACGGCTATACGTCGGGCGCAGTGAGCGATCGCGTCGGATCACCACTCGGTGCATTCACGCGGAGCGGATCGAGCGCGATGGCGCCCGTGGCGATCTGATGGATGACGCGGGGAAGGAGTCGGTGTTCTTGAACCTGGATCCGCGCGTGTAGGCTCTCTGCGTCGTCGTCGGGGAGTACGGGGACCGCCGCCTGAGCGATGATCGGGCCGGAGTCGACACCGGAGTCGACGACATGCACCGTGCACCCACTGATTCGCACTCCGCCGTTGAGCGCGTCCTGCGCCCCACTGTGTCCGGGAAAGGACGGCAACAGGGCGGGGTGCACGTTGATGATTCGGCCGGGGAACCGTTCGAGCAACGCGGCCCCGAGCACTCGCATGAATCCGGCAAGAACGATCAGATCAGGTTCGAACCGAGCAACCTCCGCCGCAAGCGCCTCGTTCCAAAGCGCTCGGTCGTCGCCTTTGCGAAGCGAAACGACGCACGTCGGGATTCCACGGCCGGCCGCGAACTCCAACGCGGCCGCGCTCTTTCGATCGGACACGACCGCGACGAGATTCGCATCGCATGTGCCTGCGTCGATGGCAGCGCAGATGGCCCTCAAGTTCGAACCACGACCAGAGACGAGAACGACGGCATCCATGGGGCTATTCCGTGAAGGAGACGCCTTCGCCTTCGGTGACTCGTCCAAGCAAGAACGCCTCTTCGCCTGAAGCTCTGAGGGCTTCGATTAAGCTCGAGCTGCGGTCAGCAGCGACGACCATCGTGAAGCCCACGCCCATGTTGAACGTCCGGAACATCTCCGCATCGGCGACATCGCCGCGCTTCTGAATCAAAGAAAAGATAGGGTCCGGCACCCAGCTGTCCTTGTGGATCGCGATTGCAAGGCCGTCCGGCGTCACGCGGGGAAGGTTCTCTGGCAGTCCGCCACCGGTGATGTGGCACATCGCGTGCACCTCGTGTTCGAGCGCGATTCGTGCGGCGTTGACATAGATGCGTGTCGGACGAAGGAGTGCTTCGCCGAGCGTTTCGTCCTCCGTGAACGGGTCAGCGAGCGAGCATGGCGAGTCGCCGCCGAGTAGCGCGCGTCGCGCCAGCGAGAAGCCGTTCGAGTGGAGGCCCGACGAAGCGAGGCCGACTACGTGGTCTCCTGCGGCGACTCCATTCCCATCGATGATCCTCGTCCGGCTGACGACTCCGACGGCAAAGCCAGCGAGGTCGTACTCGCCTGACGCGTAGAAGCCCGGGAGCTCGGCGGTCTCTCCTCCGAGGAGGGCGCACTCGGCTTGCCGACAACCTGCCGCGATACCCTTCACGACCGCTTCTCCTTGGTCGACGTCGAGCTTCGACGTTGCGAAGTAGTCCAAGAAGAACAGCGGGCGGGCGCCGACCGTGATGATGTCGTTGACGCACATCGCGACCAAGTCGATTCCGATGGTGTCGTGGCGCTCGAGCTCGAATGCGAGCTTGAGCTTGGTGCCTACTCCGTCGGTTCCGGATACGAGCACAGGCTCCTCGATGTCGCTCGGAATCGAGCAGAGGCCTGCGAACCCGCCCAGGGCGCCGAGGACGTGTTCGGACCGAGTCGATTGCGCGAGCGGCTTGATGCGTTGCACGAGCTCATCGCCGGCTTCGATGTCTACACCCGCGTCGCGATAGGTCAGCCCCGCCATGCGCGGGAAGCTAGGCGATCGGTTCAAGCCGGTCAACGAGGCGCGCGGCGTTGACGGAGCGCAGGTGCTCGCGTAAACACCCGAGCATTCTGGGTGGGGTGAGCGCATCGAAACCATGTTTGTGCGGGCTGCTGTTGCTGACTGCAGCCTGTCAGGGCGACGCGCCAGCGAA
>JBATLA010000768.1:0-3065 GCA_049669945.1 Polyangiales bacterium
GGCTTGAAGCCCCCGCGGTTTTCTCACACACTCCGCCGAACGTGGCTCGAACCCAGAAGGTCGTCCTCGATGCCGACGCTATCCAACGAAGCGTTCGGCGTATCGCCGTGGCGATTCTGGAAGCGACTTCGGGCATCGATGATCTCACGCTCGTGGGGATTCGGCGCGGCGGCGTAGCGTTGTCCGCCCGCCTCGCCGACGAAATCGCCAAGGTTGAAGGTCGTCCGCCGCCCGTCGGGACGGTCGACATCTCGCTCTACCGGGATGACGCGGCGACTGCGCTTCCGAACCCGAAGATTGGACCGAGCGACATCCCCTTCGACGTCAACGGGCGGCACGTCGTGCTCGTCGATGACGTGCTGCACACGGGGCGAACAGTCAGGGCGGCCATCGAGTGCTTGCAGGACCATGGTCGACCTGCACGCGTCTGGTTGGCGGTGTTGTGCGACCGCGGCGGGCGAGAGCTCCCGATCGCGCCGGACTTCGTCGGGCGCACAGTCGAGGTCGATACGGGCGGGCGGCTCAACGTCTGGGTCGACGCGGCTGGTCCCGATCGTGTCGTGCTGACGGAGGGCGAGTGATGCCCGGCTTCCCGCACCGAAGCCTGCTCGACATCGAAGGGCTCACGAAGACCGACGTCGAGCGCATCCTCGACACCACCGAAGCATTTCTTCAGGTGTCCCGCCGCCCGGTTCGCAAAGTGCCGACGCTCCGCGGCAAGACCGTCATCAACCTGTTCTACGAAGCCTCTACGCGAACGCGCACTTCGTTCGAGCTGGCCGGCAAGCGATTGAGTGCGGACGTCATCAACATGAACGTGTCGGCTTCGAGCGTGAAGAAGGGTGAAACGCTCCAGGATACGTGCCGGACCCTGCAAGCAATGCACCCCGATGTGATCGTGATTCGCCATGGGGCATCCGGCGCCGCGAACTACGTGGCCTCCAAGATCAGCTGCAGCGTCATCAACGCCGGGGACGGCATGCACGCGCATCCGACCCAAGCACTGCTCGACGCATTCACAATCCGGAGAGAAAAGGGCACGCTCGAGAACCTGGTCGTCACGATTGTAGGCGACATCGCGCACTCGCGGGTGGCGCGATCGAACGCCCATTTGCTCAACCTCTTCGGCTGTGAAGTTCGAGTGGTCGGTCCGCGGACATTGCTGCCGCCCGCGGTCGACTCACTCGGGGTTCGCGTCTTCGACGATCTGGCTCGCGCGCTAGAGGGAGCGGATGTCGTCATGGTTCTCCGAATTCAGAGCGAGCGACTCGAAGGGGCACTCCTGCCGTCCATGCGCGAGTATGCGCGTACTTTTGGAATTGGTACGAGCGCGCTCGCACACGCCAAGCCCGACGCCATCGTCATGCACCCCGGTCCCATGAATCGTGGCGTCGAGATCGAGAGCATCATTGCCGATGGTGAGCGAAGCGTCGTTCTCGAACAGGTCGAAGCGGGGCTCGCCGTACGGATGGCGCTTCTATATCTCTTCGCGGGCGAGGGCGCTGAGCCTCCCGCGGTCGACGAGGCGGATTGAGCGCCGTCCGCACAGGGCTCGACCGCGTTGCCGATGGCGATTCGAAAGCGGCGCGTCTCGTTGCGGGGCGAAAGGTCGGGTTGTTGGCGCACGCTGCGAGCGTCGACCGGGCCTTGCAACCAGCGGCCATCGTGTTGTCGGAGGCCGGGGCAAGAATCTCGGCGCTCTTCGGGCCGGAGCACGGGTTTGCTGGCGCCGCCCAGGACATGATCGGGGTTGGCAGCCACGATGAATCGGAAGTCCCGGTGTACTCTCTTTACGGGGACGATGCGTCGGACTTGAGTCCGAACCCGGACTGGTTACGCGACCTCGACGCCATCGTGATCGATCTTCAAGACGTCGGCTCCCGCTACTACACCTACGTGTGGACGGCGGCACTCACCATGAAGATTGCCGCTTCCGTCGGCACCGAGGTCATCGTCCTCGACCGGCCCAATCCGCTTGGCGGCGTGCGCGTCGAAGGTGCTCCACAGCGCGACGGCTATCTCTCTTTCGTGGGGTTGTACCCGGTTGCCGTGCGGCATGGGCTCACGATCGCCGAGCTCCTGCAATGGGTCTGCGATTACGATCAACTCGATCGCGCAGGGCTCCACATCGTGCCGATGGACGGCTGGCAACGCGCGATGACCTATGGCGAGACGGGGCTCCCGTGGGTCATGCCGTCGCCCAACATGCCCACGCTCGATACCGCGGTCGTCTATCCCGGCGGGTGTCTCATCGAGGGGACGACGCTATCCGAGGGGAGGGGCACGACTCGACCCTTCGAGCTGTGGGGTGGACCGGACCTCGACATCTCCGCGGTGTTGCAGCTCGAGCTACACGGAGCCACCTTGCGGCCCATCGAGTTCGTTCCGACGTTTCAGAAACATGCGGGGGCGACGTGCACCGGCGTGCAAGTTCACGTCACCGACGCATGGGTCTTCCGGCCCTACGAAAGCTACATTCGAATGCTCGCGGCTTTGCTGCCGTCTCTTCCACCGGAGTCACGATGGCGAACCGAGGAGTACGAGTTCGTGTCGGACCGCCCGGCCATCGATCTCCTCACGGGCGGTCCCGAGCTTCGTGCGGCGATTGACGAAAGCACTCCGCTCGACGCCGTGTTGGCGCGTGAAGCTAGAGGCGCCGCCGAGTTCGACGGGCAGCGACGCGCCGCATGGCTCTACGAGAAGTGACGGAAGCCGGAGCGTTTCACGAGGACGGGTCGGCCTTCCGCGTCGATGACGTCGACCCCGTTGCCAGCCGTGATCTCCCCAATCTTGGTCGCGACCGCTTCGGCATCGGACGACGCGGGGGCGGTGAATAGGAGCTCGTAATCCTCGCCACCTGCAAGCGTGAGCTCGAGGGGGTCGAGCCCGAGCGCTTCCGATATCGTCGCGTGCTCCGGGGCCGTAGGCAGGGCGCCCGCCAGCAGCGTGGCGCCAACCGCCGACGCGGTGCACAGATGCTTCAGGTCTTGAAGGCAGCCGTCGGAAACGTCGACAGCCGCTGTGGCGACCCTCGCGAGCGTCTTGGCGGCGTAACCGTTGAGCGG
>JBATLA010000769.1:0-2433 GCA_049669945.1 Polyangiales bacterium
CTTGGAAAGAGGGTACCGGCGCAAGGCGTCGGTCAGCTCCGCGAGCCCGTGCTTTCGGTTCACGGGCATGATCTTGCTCCGGTCTTCGTCGCGGACCGAGTGGAGCGAAATCGCGAGCTGCACCTGCCCGTCGAAGTCCCGGCCAAGCTGATCGATCTGCTTGACCAAGCCGCTCGTTGAAACCGTAACGCGGCGTTTGGAGAGGTCGAGCCCGTCCGGATGCGTGAGCAGAACGAGCGCGCGCGCGACAGCGTCGTAGTTGTGCAGCGGCTCTCCCATGCCCATGAAAACGACGTTCCGGACGCGGCGGTCCGGCCCCAACTCGCGACGGCCGAGGAGGACCTGCGCGACAATCTCCGCGTCGCTCATCTGCCGCTTGAGGCCCGCAACACCGGACGCGCAAAACACGCACCCCATCGCGCAGCCCACCTGGCTGGAAATGCACTGAGTCACGGTGCTGTCGTCAGCGGACTGCGGGATGAGGACGGTCTCGACGCGCTCGCCGTCCGGCATGCCGACCAAGAGCTTGCGCGTTCGGTCCACCGACTCGTGCGACGAAACCACGTCGATCGGCCAACCGAGGCCTTCGTCTTTCAGCCGCGCGCGGAGCGTCTTCGAAAGATTGCTCATCTGGTCGGGGTCGAGAACGCTCCGGCGATGGATCCAGTCGAAGATCTGCTTTCCGCGATAAGCCGGCTCGCCCCATTCGCGCAGGTGTGCGACCCACTCCTCCGGAAGGCGGGCGACCGGGTGCGTCGGCGGAGCGAGATTGTCGGCAGAAAGCTTCACGGCCGTGTGGGGTGTCAGTTTTCGACCCTATTGACAACCCGGCCCCGCGATACACCTTGTTCGCATGGATCGTCCAGGCACCGCGGCTGTCTTGTCTTTCATCGTCCCCGGGCTTGGGCAGCTCTACAACGGCAAGTTCCTCCGAGCAATCATCTGGCTCATCGTCACTCCAGGCTTGTGGATCGGCTCCGGAGGCTTCCTCGGCTGGCTGTGTCACCTGGTCTCGTCCTACATGGCGTACAACTGGGCACAGGATAACGCTCCGTTGGAAGAGTAGGAGCGCATGAAGCTCTGGGCCTCGCTGTGTCTCCTGCTCGTTCTCTTAGCCATGGCTGCGTGCGGGGGCGCTGCGTCCGCCCCCTCCCCCACCACCCGCGCCAAGGACAACACGCCCGCGCAGAACAAGGAAATCGCCCGGCATTTGATTCGCGAGGAGTACGCGCGCTGGGACAACCCGACACAGTTTCAATGCCTCGACAAGCTGTGGCAGGCGGAGAGCCACTGGAATCACCGGGCACGCAACAAGCGAACCGGCGCCTGCGGCATCCCGCAGTCGTATCCGTGCAACAAGATGCGCGACTTCGGCAAGGCCTACGGCGTCGACTACCGAAGCAACCCCTGGCCGCAGATCGCCTGGGGCCTTCACTACATCGACAAACGGTACGGCACGCCCTGTAAAGCCTGGAACCGCTTCAAACGTGGCGGCGGGTACTGACCGAAGAATCGGTCGCGACGCGCTACTTTTTCAGAATCTCTTGCACCCGAGTCAGCAGTGCGCGGGAATACATCCGGCCTACGAGAGACTCGCGAGCCGTGAACTGGACCTCTTCCCACGCACGCTGCGCACGGAACAGGTTGACGACCTTCAAGCGCTTCGAGAGCGTGACGGCGGCCTCGTCGTCGACCTTGCGTCCGTTCACGCGAAAGGATTCCTCGGTTTCGCCCTGGACTTCGTCGAGGTAGTCACGCGCTTCCTTCGGAAGTGTGTCGAGGTGCTCCTTGCGAATCACAAACGCGCCATTGACGATACCGCCGGCCTGCTTGGCCATGTAGTTGAGCTTGGTGTGCCATTGAAACGCGAGCACACCGACCGACGATGCGATGACGGTGTCGATGATCCCGGTCTGGAGCGACGAGTAGACCTCCGGCAGATTGAGCAAGACCCCGTTGGCGCCAGTCGCCTTGATGAACGCTCTCATCGTGGCCGAATCCTTCCAGACCCAGGGGCGAACATTCCGCAAATCCTCGGGTCCGACGATCCTCTGCGTGGAGAAGATTCGCGTCTTGCCCGCGTCACCCCACGCGACGAGCTTGTAACCCGCCTTGTCGAACAACTCCTCGAGCTGCGGCGCGAGCTGTTCACGGACCGCGTCGAGCTCCGGGTAGCTCCGGATGAGACCGGGCGCTTCGAGCACGAGCACCTGTCGAACGAGGGCCGACAGCCCAGTGGATGTGATGAGGGCCCCGTCGAGCTGTCCCACGCGCATCTTGCGGACGACGGTGATCTCGTCCCCCGCGACGCCGCCGTAGTACATTTTCAAATTGACCTGCCCGTTGGTCCGCTCCCTCATTCCGGTCTTGAGCTTGCTGTACTCCTCGCCCAGCGGGGATTGCCTCGGTGCGAGCGTTGCGATTCGGAGCTGG
>JBATLA010000770.1:0-8034 GCA_049669945.1 Polyangiales bacterium
ATCCCCGTGATGAAGAAGGGAATCTGTCGCCCCTGGTCGTCGTGAGCGACGACCTGCATGCCAGCTGCGAGCTCGGCATCGGCGGGGAAGAGGTGCCTTGGGACCTCTTGCGCTTCACCCACCCGGGGTCCGTAGCCCTTCTCCGGCGACACGATCGCTTTGATTGTCTCGCCCTGTCCGGCCCCTTCGAGCTGCTCCTCGAGACCGGGCACGATGTTCATGGCCCCGTGCAGATAGAGAAGCGGGCTTCCGTCGCGCGAACGGTCGATGATCTCACCGGAGTCGTCTCGCAACGTGTACGCAAGCGTGACGACCTTGTTTGCTGTGATTTTGTCGGTCATGGCGTTCCCGCGAACATGTCACACTTCACGCGCGGCGCTACCGATTCCCGAAATCGAGGCAAAGCTTGGGAGACGCGTCGTCCGTTGGCCTGGCGCGGAAGGCTCGGTGTATGCTCGGCGCGCGGAGCATATCAATGACGGCTGACTCGAACACCGACGAAGACATGGCATTCCAGGAGCGATTCACCAAGACGATGATTCGCTTGTCCCTACTGGCTCTCTTGGTGTTCCTGTGCCTGCAGGTGCTGCACCCGTTCATCAACCCGCTGATCGGCGGCGTCGTCATTGCGATTGCCTTGAACTCACCATACGAGAGGATCGCCTCTGCCCTGGGAGGAAGACAAGCGCTGGCCTCGGTGGTTCTCGTCGCCCTGATTCTGCTCGCGTTGATTCTTCCAGCAATCGCCCTCGGGACGAGCATGGTGCAGACCGCGGCGGATCTTTCGGATGATTTCAGCCCCGACACGATCGCGGTTCCACCGCCACCCGACTCGGTCGCAGACTGGCCCATAGTCGGCGAACGCGTTCACGAGGCATGGGTCGCCGCCTCACGAAACCTCGAGTCGGTGTTGGTGAAGCTTGGGCCGTACCTCAAGGACGCAGGCCTTTGGGTGGTCGAGATGGTCGGTGACCTCGGTTGGGGGCTGGTGATGTTCATCGTGGCGATCTTGATCGGTGGAGCGCTCTTGCCGGTCCGTGAGCGCGGGATCGCCACGGCGCGCAAGGTCGGAGTGATCGTGGCCGGGGAAAAGGGCGTCGAGCTCACGGACCTCGTCGGTGCAAGTGTTCAAAGCGTCATCCGCGGGGTGATCGGCGTCGCCGTCATTCAAGCACTGCTGGCAGGCCTAGGGATGCTCGTCGCTGACGTGCCTGGCGCCGGACTCTGGGCACTCCTCATCCTGATCCTCGCGGTCATGCAGTTGCCCTCACTATTGGTTCTCTTGCCGGTGATCTTCTACGTGTTCGCGGTCGACTCCACGACCACCGCGGTCCTGTTCATGATCTGGGCACTGCTGATCGGCGCTAGTGACAACGTGCTGAAGCCTCTGCTGATGGGACGGGGGTCCAAGACGCCGATGCTCGTCCTCTTCATGGGCTCGCTCGGTGGATTCATGGCCGGCGGGATCCTCGGCCTGTTCGTCGGCGCGGTGGTGCTGTCGCTCGGCTACACGATATTCATGGCGTGGCTGGATGAATCGAACATCGAGGCGCCGGCTAGTGAAGCACGCGAACCCGAATCGTCGCGGGGATCGACCTGAGCTCTCCGAGCAGGGCACTGACGTCTTCGACCTCGATGTCCATGACGACGTAGCCGACATCGGCGTGGGTCTCGAGGTACTGCGTGGCGACGTTGACACCATGGGTCGAAAAGACACGGTTAATCTGCTCCATGACGCCAGGCTCGTTCCTGTGAATGTGGAGCAGCCGCCGGCGATCATCGTGGTCAGGAATCGTGACCTGTGGAAAGTTGACGGCGGACAGAGTGGACCCGTTGTCACTGTATTTCACAAGTTTCACAGCGACCTCGCGCGCGATGTTGGTCTGCGCTTCCTCGGTTGCCCCTCCGATGTGAGGAGTGAGGATGACGTTGTCGAAACGGCGGAGCGGAGATTCAAAGGTCTCTTTGTTCGACTTGGGCTCGATGGGAAATACGTCGATCGCGGCGCCCCCGAGGTGACCTGACTCGAGAGCGGCGGCCAGCGCGTCGATGTCGACCACGGAGCCGCGGGCCGCGTTGATCAACAGAGAACCCTGCCGCATCGCTGCGATGGCGCTCGCGTCGATCATGTTTCGGGTCACGGACGTCTCTGGCACGTGCAGGCTGATGACGTCCGCCTCTCGAAGCAGCTCTTCGATGCTGTTGACGGGGGTCGCATTGCCCAGGGGTAGCTTGTGCTCGACGTCGTAGTAGAGCACCCGCATGCCGAGACCCTCAGCCAGAATCCCGAGCTGACTGCCGATTCGACCGTAGCCGACGATGCCGAGACGTTTTCCACGCACTTCGAAAGCGCGCACGGCGGTCTTCGCCCACTCTCCCCGGCGCGCCCGCGCCGCCTTCTCGGGAATCCCGCGCATCAAGAGGATGATGTCCGCGATGGCAAGCTCGGCGACACTGCGCGTATTGGAAAACGGCGCATTGAACACGGGGACGCCCATGCGACGCGCGACGTCCAAGTCGACTTGATTGGTGCCGATGCAAAAGCAGCCAATCGCCTTCAGGTTCTCAGCCGCCGCGAGGACCTCAGCGTCCAAGTGCGTACGCGAGCGAATCCCGATGTAGTCGACGTCGGCGATGGCATCGAGCAGATCCGCTCCGGTCAGCGAATGCGTCAGTCGTTCGACATTGGAGTATCCCGCCGCCGCGAAGGTATCGAGCGCGGTCTCGTGAATGCCCTCGAGGAGGAGGATACGGGTCTCGTCGTCAGCCACGTGCCGAGTCTGGGTCGAACCTAGAGCTGCCGCAAGAACCGAAGGTACGCATCTACGACCGCCCGAGGGTCCTCGACCTGCGGGTAGTGCCCGATCCCGGGCAGCTCCACGATGAAATGGTCCGAGCTCACGACCTCCCGGTAGCGCGCGACCATGTGGGCCCCCGATACCGGATCCGCGGAACCGTTGATCAGGGCGATGGGGACCACGCTCTGTTTCAACGCCTGCACCCACCGTTCTCGATGTTGTTCCCGGTCGGTCATGTAGGTAATTAGATTGTGAAACGTGTGCTTGCCGTCGTTGTGTTGGATCAACGTCCAGAACGCATCGAGCTCTTCGGGAGTCGGTTTGGTGCGCGGGCCGAAGACGGCACTGAACGACTTGTCGAACATACGTTTGGAGGACAGCTCGTTGACGAGCCGCCCGAACCGGCTCAGCAGGAGCTTCTGGATGAGTCGGGCGCGGTGGGTCTCGGGAAACAGTCCTCCATTGAGGAAACAAACCGACTCCCAGCGGCCCGCGCCACGCCCCTCGTTCTGTCGGGCCAGCAGTTCTTGTGCAACGGTGTCTCCGTAATCGTGCGCAAGCACATGAAACGCTTCGAGCTTGCGATCCGCGATGAGGGCCTCGCATAGGTCGGCTTGCTCCATGATGCTGTACCGATGCGGATCCGGCTTGTCACTGAAGCCGAAGCCCAAGAGATCGATCGCGACCAAGCGATACGTCTCTTTGAGCGCGGCCCACACCGGGGTCCAATCCCACGAAGACGTCGGAAACCCGTGAATCAGAAACACGGTGGGCCTTCCGATTTCTCCCGAATCCACGCAGAAGATCTGGCGGCCAAGGAGGTTCGAGAAGTGCCCCCGCTCCCGCCACTGCTCGATCGAACGCTTCATGGTGACATGAGCAGCCTACTCGACGTCGCGCCAATTGACACCAGCACCCACGCACGCTCATCATGACGAGCACCGTGAAGGAAGGTATGCTTGCCCAATCTTGACGATCTCGCGGGCGTGCTCGTCCGGCCCTTACAGCTGCTCCGCTCGCGACCGCACAACACGATCGACCGGCTCGCGGCCTACGAGGGCCTGAGTCTCGAAGAGCTCTTTCCGCCTCCAGATCGGCTCCCTCGAGTCCGATCGCGCCCGCGTTGGTCCCTCCCGGGGTTCGACAACGAGGACCTGTTCTTCGCATCCCTCCACGAACCAATTGAGCCGCTCTTCGCCGAGCACTACCATTCGCGCAGCCGCCGGTTTCAGACCGTCTACGCGCGACGCATCCGCCCGCGCGGAACGGAAGGCCGCCCTCGCCTTCTCTACATCCATGGCTACATGCAGCCCGAGAGCATCGTCGAAGAGCTGACGTTGCTCAGCGGGATGGCGCGGTCTCTCGACATGGAGATCATACACGTACAACCGCCGTATCACGGTCGTCGAACCCCTCGCGGCTCTGCGTACGGCGGTGAGCGATTCTGGACGGCAGACCTCGTTCGAAGCTTCGAAGCGATGCGCCAAACGCTCCTCGACGCGCGAACGATGCTGTCAGTGATGCTGAACGAGTCGCCCGCGCCCGTCGGCGTCGCGGGCATCTCGCTGGGCGGCGCATTCTCGGCAACGCTGGCGTGTCTCGAACCGAGGTTTGATTTCGCTGCACCGTTCATCGCCCACATGGACATGGGCGCGCTGTTGAAAGACGCGCCCGTCTTGAGCGCGATGCGAAAAGACTTGGCGTCCTTTGGCTGGACACCGCAGGAGTTCGGCGACTTCTTCACCCGCATTGGCTGGGATGCCCTTCTTCCGGTCGTCCCGGCCGAGCGCATTCTGCTGTTCGGAGCAGACAACGACCGCTTCTTCGACCCCAAGGTGCTCCGGGCGATGTGGCGGAGATGGGGCGAGCCGGCGATCCATTGGTACCCGACCACACACATGGGGTTCATCCCTCACATGCCGGGGGCGATCGGACGCCTGCGTCAGTTTGTCAGGGGGCTTCCGTCCCCGTAGTCGCCGCTGGCTCCTCTGCAGGCGCCGGCTCGGTCTCCACCTCGGGCGCGCCGGGTTCTTCTCGGAGGTTCAAGCCCCCTTCGAACTCACCATCAGTCAGCCGGTAGACGCCCCCGGCGTACTGAAGATAGCCAAAGCCGTAGAGCAACGATTGAACACCGAGCTCACCGGTGAACTCCACACGGTGCGTGGGGATGTACTTCATCGGGTCTTCGACCACTTGTTTGAGAGAGCCGGTGACGCGCTCGATCTGTGCCTGATCGTCGACGATGAGCACTTCCTCTTCACCCATCCCTGCGCCCGAGGGCAAGGGGGTCCGGTGGAACACCGTGATGCGCTTCAGGGCGCCGAGAGGCGCCAAGGAAATCGTCGTTGGGGCGGCGACCGCGACAAACGTCGTGCCCGAACGGATGGACATCGCGGTCTTGGTCTGTGGCCTCGCGGCCGAGCACCGGTACGCCGTTGCGGGAACCTTGACGGTGGAGCCCGTACCGCTTCCGTGGGCCAACATGGGCTCGGTGTCCTGTTCGTCAGGTCCCCGCCCGTCGCCCTGGTCCAACTCCTCCGGATGCAATAGGACATGTGTCGCGCCGAGCTCCGCTGCCTTGTTTCGCGCGTCGTTCTCGGCCGACTCCTGATTGATGCTCGGTTTGGAGTACGCACCCGAGAGACCGCCTCCGATTCCAATCACGACGCCTAGGTTCTCGCAGTCGATCGGCTCGTCGTAGAGGACGGTGACTTTGGTTGCGCCGCTCGTGAGTTGGCCGGCCGTACACCCAACTGAAACCACTCCCGAGGAGAGTAGAAGCGCCGCGGCAAGGGTGGTCGAACGATAAGAAATTCGAGGATTCATTGCGGTTTCTCCTGCAGGAATGCTGCCTAGGTCCGGGCTGAAGTCAACCCGGGCTGGCGTGGATCGTGCTCGCTTTCCGATATGGGCGCCTGTATTCTGCCTCGCCGGAGAATCACGTCATGGGCTCAATCAAAGAAATCAGGGAACGTTCACTCCGCGACCCGGAAGGCTTCTGGGGCGAAGTCGCGGAAGACATCGATTGGATCAAGCGCTGGGATCGGGTTCTCGACGACTCCAATGCGCCCTTCTATCACTGGTTCCCCGGAGGCAAGCTCAACACCTGCTACAACGCGTTGGATCGTCACGTCGAGAACCGCGGAAACCAGGCGGCGCTCATCTACGACAGCGCAGTGACGCACACGCGACGCACGTACACGTACCGGCAACTGCGCGCCGAGGTCGCGATGTTCGCGGGCGCGCTAGCTGCCGACGGTGTCGCCAAAGGCGACCGGGTTCTGATCTACATGCCGATGATTCCGGAGGCCGTGATTGCGATGCTCGCTTGTGCCCGCCTCGGAGCGGTGCACTCGGTGGTTTTTGGGGGGTTTGCGCCGCAGGAGCTGGCCACCCGCATCGACGACGCCGAGCCCAAGACCATCGTTTCCGCGTCCTGCGGCATCGAGGGCACGCGCGTTATCGAGTATAAGCCACTGCTCGACCAAGCGATCGAGCTCTCGAAGCACAAGCCCGACACGTGCATCATTCGCCAACGCGAGTCGTGTGAGTGTGAGCTCCTCGAAGGGCGCGATTCGTCCTGGCAGGACGCGATGGCCGCGGCCAAACCGCACGATTGCGTCCCCGTGGCTGCAACGGATCCGCTCTACATCCTCTACACATCGGGCACGACCGGCGTACCGAAGGGCGTCGTTCGCGACAACGGTGGCCACGCGGTTGCGCTTCAATGGACGATGCGGAACGTGTACGGGGTCCAACCCGGCGACGTGTACTGGGCCGCGTCGGACGTGGGCTGGGTCGTCGGTCACTCGTACATCGTGTACGGGCCGCTGCTGAACGGGAACACGACGATCCTGTACGAGGGCAAGCCCGTTGGCACCCCGGATGCGGGCGCGTTCTGGCGTGTCATCTCGGACCACGGCGTCAACTGCCTGTTCACCGCGCCAACGGCGTTTCGTGCGATCAAGAAGGAAGACCCGACTGGCTCACTCATCGGCAACTACGACTTGAGCACGTTACGCTCGCTGTTCTTGGCCGGAGAGCGCTCCGACCCCGATACCCTCAAGTGGGCAGAGGAGAAGCTCAATGTTCCGGTGATCGACCATTGGTGGCAGACCGAAACGGGTTGGGCGATCTGCGCCAATTGCCTCGGGGTCGAACAATTGCCAGTGAAGCACGGGTCGCCGACGGTCGCCGTCCCGGGTTGGGACGTGCAGGTCGTCGACGAGAGCTGCCATCAGGTGGCCACTGGAAAGACGGGTGCCCTGGTCGTAAAGCTTCCGCTGCCGCCCGGCAGCTTGCCCACGCTCTGGGAGGACGACGAGCGCTTCGTGCAGTCGTATCTGACGGAGTTCCCGGGCTACTACAAGACCGCCGACGCGGGCTTCATCGACGAGGACGGCTACGTCTACGTCATGTCCCGCACCGACGACATCATCAACGTCGCGGGGCATCGACTCTCCACCGGCGGTATGGAGGAGGTCATCGCTGGGCACGCCGACGTCGCCGAGTGCGCCGTCATCGGCGTCGCTGATCAACTCAAGGGCGAGATCCCGCTCGGGTTCTTGGTGCTGAATGCAGGCGTCGATCGGCCACAACACGATATCGTGTCCGAAGTCATTCAGATGGTCCGGAGCGAAATCGGCCCCGTAGCGGCATTCAAGACGGCCATCGTCGTCGAACGCCTCCCCAAGACACGCTCGGGGAAGATCCTCCGCGGCACCATGAAGAAGATCGCCGACAAGACCAAGTGGAAGATGCCCGCAACGATTGACGACCCGATCGTTCTCGATGAAGTCAAGGGACGCCTCCAGGCGATTGGATACGCATAAGTGAACCGCGAGCAGGAGCGTGCACTTCTACTTTTCGTCGTCGCGATCGTTTTGATCGCTACCCCGGTACGCGCTCTTTGGCTTCAAACCTGGTGGTCCCCCTTCGCCTTCTGGCTGTCGATGATCGCGGTCGTGGCACTGCTGCACCGCAGAGACCATGCAGCTTAATCACTTCGTCCTCTTCTTCCTCGCAGTCGCCCTACTGGGCCTCTACATCGCTGGGTCTGAAGTGGTGGAACGCTCACCCCGCTGGGGTCGACTTGGACGTAACCGCTTCAGCTACGCGCTTGCCCTCGGGGTGTACGCCACGACGTGGACGCTCTTCGGAAGCGTCGGTTTTGCGGCCACGGAAGGCTACGATTTCCTCGCCATCTACTTCGGTGTGACGTTGTCGTGCATTGCCA
>JBATLA010000771.1:0-4373 GCA_049669945.1 Polyangiales bacterium
GGTTGTCCCTCGCAGATCGCCGACTGCGCGAGCTCGATCAGACGATTGTCGAGTGCCTTGTCGAGACCGTGGTCCTGTGTACGGCTGTGATAGACCCCGGTGACAGCGTTCTTCTTCTTGGCCTTCGTGAGGATCGGCGTGAGGTCGATACCTTGCGCTTTCCAATGAACGATCGCATCGGCGGTGTCGAGCTTGTCCACGCGGCCCACCATCTCGCGGAAGGTTCGGAAGCCGAGCGAAGCCATGATCTCGCGAGCCTCTTCGGCCACCATGAAGAGGTAGTTGACGACGTGCTCGGGCTTGCCCTTGAACTTCTTGCGGAGCTCAGGATCCTGGGTCGCAATGCCCACGGGGCAGGTGTTGAGATGACACTTGCGCATCATGATGCAGCCCATTGCGATGAGCGGGGCAGTGCTCAGGCCGATCTCTTCGGCGCCGAGCAGCGCACCGATGACGACATCGCGGCCTGTCTTCATCTGGCCGTCGGTTTGCAGGACGACTCGGCTACGAAGGTCGTTCATGACGAGGGTCTGGTGCGTTTCGGCAATGCCGAGCTCCCATGGAAGACCTGCATGTTTGATGGAGGTCAGTGGCGAAGCGCCAGTTCCGCCGTCGTGGCCGCTGATTAGGATGTGGTCGGCGTGCGCCTTCGCAACTCCGGCCGCGATGGTGCCGACGCCAACTTCGCTGACGAGCTTGACGCTGATGCGAGCCGAGGGGTTGCTGTTCTTGAGGTCGTGAATCAGCTGCGCGAGGTCCTCGATCGAGTAGATGTCGTGGTGGGGCGGTGGACTGATGAGCCCGACCCCGGGGGTCGAATTGCGCACGGCGGCGATCTTCTCGTCGACCTTGCGACCGGGAAGCTCCCCGCCCTCACCGGGCTTAGCGCCCTGGGCCATCTTGATTTGAATCTCGTCGGCGTTGGTCAGATAGTTGATGCTGACGCCGAATCGCCCGGAGGCGACCTGCTTGATCGCGGAGCGCATCGGGTTCATCGCGCCATTGGGCAAAGGCCTGTAGCGCTCTGGGTCTTCACCACCCTCGCCCGTGTTCGACTTGCCGCCGATCTGGTTCATCGCGATGGCAAGCGACGAGTGTGCCTCCATCGAAATCGAACCAAAGCTCATCGCACCGGTGGCGAAGCGCTTCACGATTTCGCTCGCTGGCTCGACCTCGCTCAACGGAATCCGTTGTCCGTCTTTGAAGCGCATCAGGCCGCGGAGCGTGCAGCGGTCCTTAGCGTTGTCGTTCGCATGCTCTGCGAAGCGCTTGTACGCGTCGCCGCTGTTCGCCCGCGCGGCGACCTGCAAGTTCGCGATGGTCTCCGGATTCCACATGTGGCGCTCGCCGTTGGCGCGCCAATGGAACTGGCCGTCGTTCGGAAGGATCGGGAGCCGGGGCTCGTCTCCGCTGGGATAACCGCGCTCGTGTCGCTCGACGAGCTCTTGCGCGATGACGTTGAAACCAACGCCCTGAATCCGGCTGGCCGTACCGACGAAACACAGATCGATTACCGAGCTGTTCAAGCCCACCGCTTCGAAGATCTGCGCGCCCTTGTACGATTGGAGGGTCGAGATCCCCATCTTGCCGAACACCTTGAGCAAGCCCTTGGCCACCGCTTTGCGATAGCCGTCGACAATACTGTCGTCATCGGGGAACCGCTCGGCATCGAGCTCCCCGCGCCGGCGCTCTTCCCAAAGCGACTCAAACGCCAAATACGGATTGATGGCGTCTGCCCCGTACCCGAGGAGACAGCAGTGATGGTGCACCTCTCGGGCCTCGCCGGTCGCGACGATGATGCCGACTCTCGTGCGCTTCTCGGTCGCAACCAGATGATGGTGGACCGCGCCGGTGGCGAGCAGCGCGCTGACCGGTATGCGGTCCTGGCCTGCACCGCGGTCGGTCAGCAAGACGAAGCTGTATCCCTCGTCCACCGCTGCCTCGGCCTCTTGCCGGATGCGGTGGAGCGCGGGCTCGAGTCCCTCGGGACCCTCGCTTCGGGGCCAGGTGATGTCGATGAGCTTGGAACGCCAACCTCGCTCGTCGATGGTCTTCAGCGCCCGGACCTCTTCGTTGGTCAAAATCGGGTGCGGAATGCGAAGGCGGTGCGCGTGCTCAGCCGTCGTGGTGAGCAGGTTCCGCTCCGGGCCGACGTAGCACTCGACGCCCATGATCACTTCCTCGCGGATCGAATCGATAGGCGGGTTGGTGACCTGCGCGAAGAGCTGCTTGAAATAATCGTACGCCAGGCGCGGTTGATCGCTCAGGACCGCGAGCGCGGAATCGTTGCCCATGGACCCGACCGGATCGCGCTTCTGCTCGATCATCGGACGCAACATGAACTGCATCGTCTCGGTCGTGTAACCAAACGACTGCATGCGCGCGAGAAGTGTCTCGGGATCGAAGCCGTGCGCATCGCCGTGTACCGGTAGCTCGGTCAGCTTGAGACGCTGCTCCCTCAACCAGTCGCCGTAGGGCCTGCGCGACGCGAAGTCGTGCTTGAGCTCCTCGTCCGGAATCATGCGGCCCTGCTCGAAGTCGATCAGGAACATGCGTCCGGGCTGGAGGCGACCCTTGTGCTTCACCGTTTCCGGCGGCACGGGAAGGACCCCGACCTCCGAAGCCATAATCACGCGATCATCATGGGTGAGATAGTAGCGGCTCGGGCGGAGGCCATTGCGATCGAGCGTCGCGCCGATCACCTTTCCATCGGTGAACGCGATCGAGGCAGGTCCGTCCCAGGGCTCCATCAGGCAGCTGTGGTACTCGTAGAAGTCCCGCTTCTCCTGCGACATGTGCTGGTGCTTCTGCCAGGCTTCGGGGACCATCATCATCGCAGCCTCGGGCATGCTGCGACCGTTCATGTAGAGAAACTCGAGGACGTTATCGAGCGTGCCCGAGTCCGAAAGCCCCAGCTCAGCAACGGGAAAGAGCTTTCGAAGGTCGTCGCCATAAAGCTCGCTCTGCACCACGCCCTGGCGGGAATGCATCGCGTTCTTGTTGCCGCGAAGGGTGTTGATCTCTCCGTTGTGGCTAAGACAACGAAGCGGCTGGGCGCGCTCCCAGGTCGGGAAGGTGTTTGTCGCAAAGCGCGAGTGCACCATCGCTAGGTGGCTCTCGTAGTCCGGGTCGGTGAGGTCCCCGTAGAAAGGAAGCACCTGCTCGCAGGCGAGCATGCCCTTGTAGATGATGGTCCTGCTCGAAAGCGAGCTTGCGTAGAGCATCGAGCGCTGCTTCAGGCTCTCGTCGACCCGAAGCGGGCTCGCGGCGCTCTTGCGAATGATGTAGAGCTGCCGCTCGAAGGCGTCTGCATCCAAGCCGTCCGCCGCTCCGATGAAGAGCTGCTCGATGCGCGGCATGCTCTCGAGCGCAGTCGGCCCGAGATTGGCGCCATCCGGATCGGTGGGTACCACCCGCCAGCCGAGGAAGCGTTGCCCCTGCGCTTCGATCGCCCTGAGGAACGCGGCCTTGCAGTACGCGCGTTCGTCGTCGTCCGTCGGCAGAAAGATGTTGCCAACGCCGTATCGGCCGGGGTCGGGAAGATCGATACCGAGGAGCTTCTTGGCCTCGCGGCGAAGAAGCTTGTGGGGAAGCGCGGTGAGCATTCCGGCGCCGTCACCGGTGTTGGTCTCCGAACCACGCGCGCCGCGATGGTCCATGTTGCAGAGGATCCGGTTGGCGTCTCTGACGATTTGGTGAGACGCGACGCCCTTGATTTGGGCGACGAAGCCGACGCCACAGGCGTCCTTCTCGTTGGCGGGATCGTAGAGACCGTATTTGTCAGGGAGTCCGTACTGCATGCTCATTCGGGGGGTTAGGAGGCTTCTTGGGTGTTGAGGGGATCAGGTTTGCGACGGGGACGTTTGCGGCGCCGCGCGTCCGGCGCGGGGTCACTCGGGGGTAGGGCCACTTCCACCCGCTCGGTATGGGTCGAAAGCACCACCATGGTCTCGGTGCTGGCGACCCCTTCCATGGACCGGATGCGACTGATGAGCTGCTCCAGTTCCTTGGTGTTTCGCGTCTTTACCTTGAGAAGCAGGGTGTGGCCACCCGTCACGTGGTGACATTCCAAGACCTGCGGAATCGACTCGACCCACTCCTCGAAGGCCGCGAGATGGGCGGGATTGCTGATCGAGACCCCAATGAAGGCGGAGATGTCGAGCCCGAGCTTCCGAGCGTCCAGCACGGCATGGTAACCCTTGATAATCCCTGCGTTTTCGAGCTTCCTCACGCGCTCCATCACCGAAGGGGCGCTCAAGCCCACCTCGGCGCCGATCTCTTTCAGAGAGCGCTTGGAATCGCTCTGCAGCGCGTCCAGCAACTGCCGATCAATTCCATCTAGAACGTATGTTTCTCCTAAATTCATTAGGCTA
>JBATLA010000772.1:0-2155 GCA_049669945.1 Polyangiales bacterium
CGGCGGTCGAGCGCTCCATGAAGAGCCCCAGGTGAATCGGGCCCAGCTCGCGTTCGATTACGTCGACGAGGACCCTGTGGTCGCGCCGCCACGCGCCACCAAGGGGGCCAGCCCAGTCAGAGATGGCGCCGGGACCAGCCAAAACGTCAATGTCACCCGCCCGGCGTCGCAGCACCGCAGCGGTCCAAAGCTCGCCTCCCTCGAACACGCCAAGCGCCACGCTGTGGTCGTCCGGGAGGAGTAGCTCCGTCGCCGGTTTTGCGGCCGGCGCCGCGGCCAAGAGGAGATCGGGCAGAGGATTGGGCCAGACACGCAACCAATTGCCGTTGCCGAGCTCTCGGAGGACGTGGACGAACCGCATCACGCGGCTGACGAAGTCCTGATGGGGGTCGAGGGGTTCCGCGAGGCAGCTCTCGACGTCGCCCATCGCGCGGTCGCGCATGATGATGCCGGCGCGGGCCTCGGCGACTTCACAAAGGGTGGTCAAGTCTCCGGGCGGAGGAAGCAGCGAAGGGTCAATCGAGCCCCGCTGGGTGTGAAAGCAGGCGATGGGGACCGCGGCGCGGTTGACCACGACGACCAGGACCCCGTGCGGCTCGTTGTCACCCAACACGAGCGATACGAGCCTGTCCCATGAAGTCTCGTCAAAACCGAAGAATGCAAAGTCCTCGCTGATCACGGCGCGGACTCTAGCACGCTGGACCTAGCCCGGCGTGAGAGTGTCGACCGCGGCTGGATAGGCGTCCACCATCAGGTAGACTCGCACGCTCGCCGGCACGTCTTCGACGTCGGCGAGATCCACCGTCACCGTTTGCACGGGTCCGCTCTGCGGGGCGTGTCCGGTTCGCTCCGTGTAGTTGAGGCCGACCGGCACTCCTGTGTCTGCGTTCAAGACGAGAAGACCGAAGTTGTGTTCTTGGCTTTGCAGTGCGCTGTCGGTGATCGTAGCCACGATCGCATCGTCCGTGCGCGAGATGCCCACGGTGCCGAGCCCCTCAGGCGCGCTTTGCGTACCGTCACCAAACGGCCGGAAATCGGCGCCGCCCACCGCATCCAGCAAACCGGTCTCCGGATTGCAGAAGCCGAGGGCCTCGAGGAACACGCCGTAGAAGGTGATCTCGCTGCAGATCGTTTTGGCGTTGAGCGAAGTACTGCCGACGGTGTTCCCAGCGGCATCGAGAGTGGTCGCGACCCGAAAGAGCTGGAAGGGAAGGGGAAACCCGTTGAATTCGATGGTGAACCCTTCTTCGTTGATCATCGTCAGGAGTCCATCGTCCCATCGAAACATCAGAGGGAAGCGGACCTGCGATGCCGGGTCGACGATCGTGTCTCCATCTTCGCCGAGCGCGCCGCCGACACCCCAGCCGATGACTTCGTCACCATCCCCCTCGACCAATCCGATGACGTAGTGAATCGAGTCGAAGCCGATTTGGTTGTAGCTAGGCAGGATCGTCGGGAGTGGTGCGGCGATTCGGTAGAGATCCACGATGCCCGTGTCGTCGCCTGGCGCGTCGGCCACCTCGAAAGGGAACGCGACGGGGGTGCGCGCCGGGATGTCGAACGTAAACGTCTCGTCGAACGTCCCGCCCGAGTTGTCGGCGAAAGTGAAGCGCAGGCCCTGTCGGTAGACCAATCCGTCGACATATCGTCCGCGCACCCGAACTTCGATCGTTTCGCCTTCATCCCCGGCCCACAGTCCACTTGGAAGGACCGTGATGTATCGCCGGTCGCCGGACACGTCGGAATCGATCGTGGTCGTGCTGGTGGAGGTGACCTCGATGCTGTCCGACACGATTGCAGCGAGTTTCGTGTTCCCGGCTTCGCGCACGAAAAGGCTGAACGTCAACGTCTGGTTCGCCGAGATCTCCCTGGGCGGTTCGATCTCGAGACCGCCAAAACTCGTGGTGTACACGAGGAACACACCGTCGTCAGGGATTGGCTCCCCGGGGCCCACGGTGCAGCGCTCGTCGTTCAGACCCGGACGTAGACAGTAGTCGTAGGGAATCGCGAACACTTCGCCGGTTTCGCCGGACAGCACCACGAATTCCTTGCCCAACGCCGGTGAAGAGTTGAGGTCATCACGCTCGTCGTCGATGAGCTGAATCGACCAGCGGAGGGAGCCGTTCGGATTCAAGACGAACATCTGCCCCTCGCC
>JBATLA010000773.1:0-15273 GCA_049669945.1 Polyangiales bacterium
CTCTTGGTCCCGAGCCACTGCAACTCCGGGTCGACTCCGTAGAGCGGGATGCCAAGCGCGACCGCGAGCCGACGTTCGAGCTTGGACACGGTGAAACAGGTCATCATTCCGCATTCCGGCCTGATCAGGCTCCGAAGGCGTTCGATGACCCTTGGTCGCCGAAGGATCTTCTCGGAGAGCGGAACCAACGAGCTGTCGAACAGCGGAAGTACGGTGAGCCGGCGGCGCATGTGCTCGTTGGGAATGCCGCTCACCAACGAGAGCATGTAGTCGACTGCAGCCGGATGAATCGGAGCCGAGGTGACATAGACCAGGCGCGCCCGCGGATGCCTCAGCAAGTTCAAGGCGAACAGCATCCGCTCCTCGTAGTGAATCACGCCGTCGATGGCGATATTGTCGATGCCTTCGAACGAGAGAGAAGGCACGACAACGATATCCCGCGGTTCGGGCCCGTCGCCGTCGGCCAGCGCCCAGCGCGGCCCGAGGTGGGATTGGAGCTCGCGAAATGCTTTCATTTCGTCGGCGTCGCCACCCATCCCTCCTCTATAGCACGATGGTGCGGGATTTACTTGCGATGCGGCCGCGGGGAGGGCACAAGAACCCAGTGGCCGTCGTCATCGAGTTGCTCATTCCTCTCGCCGTCGTGGGGCTCATCGGCTGGGGGCTCTGGCTTTGGTACAGGCTCAAGCTCGCCCGCGCCGAGGAAACCGAACGCATGCAAGAGGAGCTCACCGAGCTTCGTGCCTATCGGCGCGATACCGAGGCACGTCTTCAGGCGCTCGAAACCATCGCCACACTCGGGGAGGGCAGGGTCCGCGTCGACTACAAAGACGTGCCCAAAGACGAAGACGAAGCCCGCAAGCGCAGAGGCTGACCATGGCCGCGTCTCCGACAGATGACGTGCAACGGGACGGGCTCTTCAGCTTCCTGTCGCGCAGGCGGTTCTTGAAGGTCAGTCTCGTTGCAGGTGGCGCAGTTTTGGGCGTTGGTGGCGGCGGCTTGTTGGCGCTGCGGGGCAGCGCGCCGAAGGTGCAGGGCCTTCGCGTGCTCGACGCACATGAATACCGGACGCTTCAGAGCCTGGTCGAAGTGATGCTGCCGAAGACCGATGTGATCCCCATCGACTCTGGGTCCATGGACCTTCCGCGTGCGTTCGACGACTTCCTGGCGAACGAGCCGGAGCACAACGTCAAAGACCTGCAAAAGGCTTTGGTCTTGATCGAGTTCGGGCCGCTCGTGTTCGACAAGAAGATCACCACGTTCTCTCGGCTCGAGGTCGATGAACGGACTGAGCATTGGAACGGCTGGAGTGTCAGCGACAACCTGCTGAGGCGCCAGGTCAGCGTCGCGATGAGGAAGTTCTTCAACTTGGTGTATTTCGACCGCGAAGAGGTCTGGCCGTACATCGGCTATCCCGGTCCTTCCATGCAACGCAAGGGTAGGAAGACCCCATGACAGGGGCGATCGTCGATCTCTCGAAAGAGGCGGCGCCAGACTCGGTCACGACCGAGATCCTCGTCATCGGTTCCGGGTCCGGTGGGGCTACGGCAGCACGCATCCTCGCTGAGGCCGGGCGTGAGGTGGTCGTGCTCGAGGAGGGCCGCGATCTGGCCTGGAAGGAACGAACCCAGCGCGACAGCCAGATGTACGACCAGCTCTACATGGACCGAGGCGGCCGCACCTCCCACGACCTTTCCATCAGCGTCTTGCAGGGGCGGGTGCTCGGCGGGGGAGGTGTCGTCAACACCTGCGACGTCGTCCCAATTCCCGACGCCGTGCTTGACCATTGGGCGACCAAGTACGGGCTCGAAGACTTTGCGCCGGAGCGGTTCAAACCCTTCGAGAAAGGCGCGCTCGAGGACCTCTCTGCGAGCCGCATTCCCGAGGACCTCGTCAACGTCGCGAACAACAAGCTTCGACGGGGCGCCGAAGGGCTCGGGCTACGCGGCGAGGTCATGATGCACAATCGCGTCGGCTGCCAGGGCCTCGGCACATGTCTCATTGGCTGCCCCGTGCACGCGAAGCGCAACCCGCGCATGGTGGCCATCCCCAAGGCCGTCGCCGCAGGCGCACGCATCTTCACCCGCGCGCGGGCCGTGAAAATCAGCGCGGCCAAGCAAGACCTCAAAGAGGTCACGGTACACACGCTCGATCCAGAAGGCTATCGCGAGCAGGGCAAGCTCATCGTTCGTGCAAAGATCGTCATCGTAGCCGCCAATGCGATCGCATCCGCCCAATTGTTGTTGCGGTCGGGCATCGGCAACGAGCACGTCGGGCAGAACCTGATTCTGCAGCCGCAGCTTTCCATCATCGGCATTTTCGACGAGCGCATCGCCGCCTTCGATGGAATTCCACAAGCCTACGCCATCACCGAGTTCGAACAGGACGACAACGCGGACTATGGGCTCTGGGGCTATCGCATCGAGGCGATCATGGGCACTCCCGGGATCGTGTCGACCATGCTTCCCTTCACTGGCGTCCCTGGAATGCAGGGGATGGCAAAGTACGACCGAATGGCGGCCTCTTTGTTGCTCGTCCCGGACCGCCCTTCGGGTCAGGTCGAGGTCGCACGCGACGGCCGGTTGACCATTCGCTACGATCAACGCCCCGACCATCGGCAGCGGCTCCGCGAAGCGGTCGAGAACGCGGCCAAGGTTTATCTCGAGGCTGGGGCGAGGGAAGTGCTGGTGCCGACCACTCCTGCGGTGTTCATCCGAGCCGCGAGCGAGGCCAAGAAGAAGGCCCAGGAGATCTCCTTCGCTCCCGCAACCGCCCCGATGATCAGCGCGCATCAGCAAGGCACCGTCCGCTTCGCTGCTTCGGAACGCGACGGCGGCGCCAATTTGGACGGTCAGGTCTACGGCACGAAAGACGTGTACGTATTCGACTCGTCCGGCTACCCGACGACCGCGTCGAGCCACACGATGACCCCCATCATCTCGTCGTCGAGGATGTTGACCGCCAAATTGCTGACGCGGATTTAGCTACTCTTCTTCGACTTGAATCGACTGCGTTGGACACATCATGCACGCGTCTCGCGCCTTGTCTTCCAGGTTCGGTGGGATGTCGTATGTCTGAATCTGCAAGCTGCCGTCTTCTGCAAACGAGAAAATCTCGGGCGCTTCTTCGCAGCACACACCGTAGTGATTGCAGGTTGCCGGGTTGTACATGATCTTCATGGCTTGCTCAGCAGCTCTCGCTCTTCGTGTTCCATGTCGTCGCGGATCGCGCGGGCGAGTTCGCGGACCCCAGTAATCAATTTCGTGCCGACTTCGGTCTCATCCAAGTCGCAAATGATGCGATCGAAGAGATCGCGCTGCGCTCGATGCTCCTGGCGCATCTCTTCCACAAGCGCGTCCGCCTCGCCCTCCGCAGCCAGTGACGGCAGTTGGTATTCCTCGTAGTGCAGGTGCTCGACCAAGATCTTCCCGAGCGCTTGCAGCTCCTCGCGCAACGCCACGACCGAATCGGCATCGTCGTTGCCCACGCGCTCGGTCAACGCTTCGACGCGGGCGAGCAGCGCGGAGATCCGCGCATGCTCGCTCCGAATGCGCGACCTGATTTCATCCGGCGCTGCCGGTGCTTGGATGTTTGAACCGCTGTCCATCTATGCTGCGGCAAGCCGCCGACGTCGCTCTGCCAGAGTGAGCGGCTTGCTCACCTCCTTGGCGCCATCATACTCGTCTTGCGCCTGCTTGTGGTACCACTCAGGGTAGAAGTCCTTGCACCACTTGCGGAATTCCGCGACGGGCCCGTCGCCGTCGCAGAGCATAGGCTGGTGGAAGAACGCCTTGTTTTCCCAGATCGGCGTATCCTCCTCGAGCTGCCGCGCGATTTCCTTGGTGAACGCTCTGCCGACGCCCTCGGTGATCTCGGCGCCGCCGAACTTCTTCACGGTAAATGAGAAGCGCACGTCGCAGTGCTCGTCGTCGATCGGGGTGACGGAGGCCATGTTGGTAGTTTCGACGATGCCGCGGAAACGGCTCACCGAGAAGCCGAATCCATGCACCTCGACGTCGAGCTCGCCGTTCACGTCGCCACGCGGCGTGTTGTAGAGCGCATCGGTGACCATCTTGATGCGCGGGTACTCGAGCTTGATTGTATGTGGCTGTGGAACGACCTCCATGCCGTGTACGTAGCGGAAGTGCGCTTTGTCGACGGTGTTCTCGCACATGTCCTGGTTGTGCGTGCGGATCTTCCAACGCTGCCGCCAGTATGGCGTCCACGCTTCGTTGTTCCATTCCGGGATCTCCGGGATGTCCCACGCGGGCTCTTTGCCGTCGATGTCGTGCCACACCATGATGATTCCGTTGCGCTCAATCACCGGCCATGCCGTCACGTTGGCCTTGCGGGGCAGATGCTTGGCATACGGAACCTCGGTGCACTTGCCTGAGCCGTCGAACTTCCATGCGTGGAACGGGCACACGATGCCGCTGCCTTCCACTTTGCCGCCATGACCGAGATGCGCGCCCATGTGCGGGCAGAACGCATCGAGGACGCTCGCTTCGCCGTCTTCGGTGCGGAACATGACCATCTCGACGCCAAAGTACTTCAGCGGCATGACGTCGCCGGCGTTCAACTCGTCCGAGTACGCTACCTGGAACCAGCCCCGTGGGTAGCGTGGAATCGGAAATCGCGGTTTCTTGCTCATGGCTGTTCTCCCATTGTCTGTCTGTCGCTCTCGCGGCCGCCGCTACGCGCGGTCAGGTCAGAGAAAGAAGTCTGTGGTGCTCTCGCCCATCAAGAGGCCCCCGTAGTTCCGTTGTGTCTTGAGGGGATTGTTGGCGTGGTGTGCGCGTGCACCGTGTATGTCCTGAAAGAAGCGCTGGATGTCCTGGTCCACAAAGATCGCGGAGCCGCCGCTGGCCATGAACAGGTCGTCGAGCGCCTTGACCATCCGCTCGGTCGCCGCCCCGGCATTTGCGCGGTAGGCAACACGGTCTTCGATCTCGATTCGCTCGCCGTTCTCGGCCTTCTCCATCATCTCGTTCCAGTCGTTCCGCATCAGCGCGCGCACCTCACGCATCGCAAGCGTCGCCCGCGCGCAGGTTTCGAGATTGAAGGGGTCGTCGGCGGCCTTCTTGCCATCCGCCCGCCCTTTGCGGTTCTTGTTGAGGTTCACGTAGGCCTCGAGCGCGCCTTGCAGCATCCCGATGGCAGGCGTTGCTACCGTCCG
The DNA here is from genome assembly GCA_049669945.1 of Polyangiales bacterium. Lineage (GTDB taxonomy): Bacteria > Myxococcota_A > Polyangia > Polyangiales > Houyiibacteriaceae > SG8-38. The sequence continues at coordinate 5,177 of JBATLA010000773.1, forward strand.
CGTGAAGAGCTGGCCGAAGGGCACTCGATAGAGCGGACTCGTGTTGAGCTCGTTGCCCGGGCTCTTGAGCCGATATGCGTCGGACATCCGGTGCACCCGATGCTCGGGGACGAACGCGTCATCGACGACGACCGACTTGCTCCCCGTGCCCTTGAGTCCCGAGACGAACCAGTCGTCGACGAGCTCGTAGTCGGCCCGCGGCAAGAGCATCGTGAACATGTCCGGCGGCTTGCCTTCTTCTTTCGGTCCATAGGCGCCGAGGAAGGTCCACTGGCAATGGTCGCTTCCGCTCGAGAAGCCCCACTTGCCGCTCAGGCGGTAACCTCCATCGGCGCGTGTCACCTTGCCGACGGGCATGTAGGACGATGCGGTGAGGGTATCGAGGCCGTTCTCGCCTTCCCACACGTCCTTCTGTGCTTGCTCCGGGAAGAGCGCGAGCTGCCAGTTGTGCACGGCGACGACGCCAAGCACCCATGCCGTGGAGGGACACGCCGACGCGACTTCGATGGCCGCGTCGAAGAACTCGATTGGGTGACACTCGTATCCGCCCCATCGCTTCGGCTGCATCATGCGGAAGAAGCCGGCGTCCTTGAGCTCCTGAATCGTCTCGTCCGCGATGACGCGATCGGCGTCGCATTTCCCGTTGCGCTCCCGCAGCACGGGCTTCGCGTCACGCGCGAGCTGAACGAAGTCGGGTCTTCTATTGGTACTCATGCCGAGTCTCCCCTCATTCCGCCGCGTCTGCTGCCTCGTTTCGCGGCGTGTAGAACTGCTGATACCAACGGCGGAACTCGCCGATCGGGCCATCACCGTCACAGAGAATCGGACGATCGAGGTAGATCTTGTTTTCCCAGATCTGCACGTCCTGCAGGTAGCCATCACGCATGTTGTCGATGAAATGATCAATGAGGTCGTCGGTCATGCCCTTGACCGCCTTCATCGAGACACCGAAGCGGAGCATCACGTTGTCATCGTCGATCGGAGTGTGGGCGTTGATGATGAGGCCGAGGCCTTTGCCGTACATCTTCGTGACCTGATAGCCAGGGCCGTAGTACGTCGCCGTCGACTCGAACTCGTCCTTGCCGCCATGGACAGGGTAGGCGACCGCTTTGATCTTCTGTTGGCCCACGTGGTCGGTGTACGTGTTGCTGAACGAACCCGGCACCGGGTGCGTGTTGTGTACCGGAATGAAGTGGCCTGCGTCCGCGAGGTTCTCCGCAATGGCAAGCGGCGGTGTCTTGATCTGTAGCTTCGCGTATCGCCACGGAAGGAACTCGGGGTCATCCCACTCTTCGATCGCAGGGATCTCCCAGTCCGGTTGGCTCTTTTCGCGGTCGTGCCAGACGAAGATCATCCCGTTGCGCTCCATGACCGGCCAACAGGCGACGCCGGCCTTCGGCGGAATGCGCTTGGCGTAGGGGATCTCGACGCACTTGCCGGTGCCATCGAACTTCCACGCGTGGAACGGGCAGACGATTCCCTCACCCTCGATTCTGCCGCCATGACCGAGATGCGCGCCCATGTGCGGGCAATACGCATCCAGCACTTTCGCCTCACCCGACTCCGTGCGGAAGACAACCAGCTCCTGGTCGAAGCGCTTCATCGGCACGACCTCGCCTGGCGTCAGCTCTTCGGAAAACATGAGCATGAACCAGCCACGGGCAAAACCAGCCCAGGGGTTCGTCTTGGTTTCGTGGGTCATCGGAGACTCCTGAAAAATAGAACGTGTTCCACTAGAACATGTTTCATTTTCGCTAGACAAGCAAGCCACATTTCTTCCCCTGGTCCGGCGAAAAAGCGCTGTCTAGGCATTGACCCCCAAAACCTGGACACTAGTTAGACATCTATGGATTCGATGCGAAAACCAAAGCTCGTGATTGCGGGTGCCTCCGGCTTCGTCGGTCAGGCGCTGGCTCCCGCGCTGAGCGATCGTTTCCACGTCATCGGTTTGTCCCGGACGGAGCGAGAGCCCGGGTCTGGCTTCGACGAGCATCGCACCTGCGACCTCTTCTCGCTCAAGCAAGCAGAAGAGGCGCTCGAGGGAGTCGAGTTCGCCGTCTATTTGGTGCACAACATGATGCCCTCGGCCCGGCTCACGCAGGGCGACTTTGCGGACCTGGACATCGTTTGTGCGGACAACTTCGCCCGAGCAGCGGCGTCGGCCGGCGTCAAGCAGATCGTGTTTCTGAGCGGCCTGTGCCCCGAGAGCAACGAGCTCTCGGCACATCTCAGGAGCCGGCGCGAGGTCGAACGCACGCTCGCTAGCCATGTCGTCCCCGTCACCACGCTTCGCGCGGGTTTGATTCTCGGTGGACGCGGTTCCTCTTTTCAAGTGATGGCGCGACTCGTTCGGCGCTTGCCCTTGATGGTCTGCCCAGGGTGGACGAACACGAAAACCCAGCCAATCGCTCTTCGCGACGTCGTGAGCTTGATTGGAGGCGTGGTCGCTCGAGAGGATTGCTATGATCGCAGGTTCGACATCGGGGCACCCGACGTCGTGACCTACAAGCAGTTGATGGCCATGACGGCGGCCGCGCTGGGCAAGCGCCGCCTCTTCATTCCTTCTCGCGTGATGTCGCCCGGGCTCTCCCGGCTCTGGGTTTCGCTGATCACAGGCGCCCCCAAAGCCTTGGTCGCTCCTCTCGTCCAGAGCCTCCGGCACGAGATGGTCGCTGTGGAAGACGGGCTAGCCGAACGACTCGGCGTCGAGAGGACGCCGACGGCCGAGGCTATCCGGCAAGCGGTCTCCGAGTCCGACGACACTGCTCCGCACGCTTTTCGAGGGGGCGCCCCGCGCAAGGGCCCCTCGCTGGTGCGCTCGGTCCAAAGAATGACGCTGCCCGCGGGTTGGACTGCAAAGCGCGCCGCGACCGACTACCTGCTCTGGCTGCCGCGCATGTTGAGCGGACTGCTTCGCGTCGAGCTCGTGTCGACCAACCAGTTCCGATTCGTCCTGGCGCCCTTTGGCCTGACTTTGTTGGAACTGGAGCGAGCGCCCGAGCGCAGTCGTCTCGACCGCCAACTCTTCTATGTGACTGGTGGGGCGCTCCGCGGGCCCCAAGGAAGGCCGCGCTTCGAGCTTCGCCAAGTGCTGGGCGGGCGCACACTCCTCACCGTCGTCCACGACTACCAGCCCAGGCTTCCTTGGTTGGTCTACGTGTCGACGCAGGCGCTCTTTCACCGCTGGCTGATGGACCGCTTCGCAGCGCACCTGTCCCTAGGCAGCGCTCGCAATCGACGTAACCACGAATCCGCGAGGGCTCTGTCTTCGTAAACACTCAATGGAGAAACTCATAATGCGAACGAAACAACTAGTATTCACTGCCCTTCTTGCCTTGGCTTTCGCTGGCTGCGCCAAAGATGCGCCGCAGGCATCGACGCCTGCCCAGATGACGAAGACAGAGCCCAACATCGTCACGGTCGCCGCAAGCGCGGGTCAGTTCAACACCTTGGTCGCTGCCTTGAAGGCCGCCGATCTCGTTGCCACCCTTCAAAGCCCGGGCCCGTTCACGGTCTTCGCGCCCACCGACGAGGCCTTCGCCAAGCTGCCGGCCGGCACCGTCGACAGCCTCCTTCTTCCAGAGAACAAGGATAAGCTCACCTCGATTCTCAAATATCATGTCGTTGCTGGGGAGGTCCTGGCCGCCGACGTCGTGAAGTTGAGCTCCGCCGATACGGTCGAGGGTCAGCCCGTCATGATCACCGCCACCGACTCTGGCGTTCGCGTCAACGACGCAAACGTCATCAAGACAGATGTGATGGCGTCCAACGGCGTCATTCACGTGATCGACACCGTTCTCATCCCCTCTCCATAATGTTCCCTTTCCATCCTCATCCTACAACCCGAGGCTGCTCGCTCATGCCGGGCGGGCAGCCTCACCCTCTCTGGCATCGGGGCGGGTACACGGAGCAAGGAGCCGGCAAATGATGAATGTACGAACCACCACCCCGTTCATCCTCAGGCGAATCGTCGCGCGTCTGAGCGCTGAGTACTCGCCCTGCTGCCACTTTCCATCATGACTAACACCGCCCTAGAAACGAACGGGCTCTACCCCATGCGCGTGGTTTCGCGCCTGACAGGGCTCACGGCAGATACCATTCGCGTTTGGGAGCGTCGCTACGGAGCGGTCGATCCAGAACGCACCGATGGGAACAAGCGCCGATACAGCGGAAGCCATGTGCGTCGTCTCGTTTTGCTGAGGCGCGCGACCGAGCTTGGGCATTCCATTGGTCAGGTCGCTTCGCTGCACGACGAAGAGCTGCGGCGCATCATTGGAGAGACGAGCCCCGACATTGGCAGCCAGGTCTCCGTCTACGCCGCGTTGGTCGAGGACTACCTCGAGGCGATCTCGAGGTATGAAGTCCAGCGCGCGGAATCGATACTCACCCGAACGGCCGCGATCTTGCCGCCCATGACCCTCACGCTCGAAGTCATCGTTCCTCTGATGCGGCGCGTAGGGGAAGCCTGGAACGAAAACGAGCTGCGCATTTCGCACGAGCACATCATCTCTGGGCAGCTTCGAAGCCTCCTCGGCACGCTGATGCGTCACACCGAGCCCAAGGCAGGTGCTCCACGGGTCATCGTCGCGACGCCCCCGCGCCACCTCCACGAATTCGGCGCCATCATTGGCGCGTTCATGGCGGCGAGCCGTGGCTACGAGCCAATCTATCTCGGCACGCACATGCCCTTCGACGAGATCTCGGATGCCGCCGACCAAGCCGGCGCATCCATCGTCTTGTTGAGCATCGCCCGCGACTGCGAGCCTTGCGAACAGACGGGCCTCATCGCCGGAGTCGAGAAGGTCGCTCGCAAGCACGAGGTCTGGTTGGGTCTTCCGCAGGGACACGAGCTCGAGGGTTACAACCTTCCGGTGGAGCTGTTGGCTCGATATGAAGATCTCGACGCACTGCTGACGAGTCAAATCGGATAGACTTCGCCGCCATGGCGAAGCGTCTCGGTTGGTTGGCTTGTCTCACGATCGGCTTGGTGGTTGTTGCTTGCAGCTCTTCGAGCTCCTCGTCGGGCGGGTCCGGAGGGTCGTCGGGCGCGGGCGGCGATGGCGGAGCAGCACGTTTGGTCGTCACAGCCGATTGGTTGAACCAATCGCTCACGCTTCTCGACTACGACAAGCTCATCGACGGAGAGAGCGACGCGTCTGCGTCAATCGTCGGCAGCGTCGACCTCTCCGATTGGGAGCCGGGCCCGATCGAGGTCGAGATCACGCCCGACGGAAGAACCGCCGTCGTTTCCGTCGGCCCGGCGTTCTTCGACGCCCTTCCGGGCCTGGTGGGCGACCCCGATATCCCGCCTGGGGGTACCCTCCTGATTGTCGATCTCGAGTCCGGCGAAGCCACCGAGGTGCAGACCGAAGACGTGCCGCTCGGCATTGCGATCAGCCCAGACGGAACGACGGCGTACACCGCGAACTACGGGACTGGCGATGCGCGCGGAGACAGCGTTTCCATCATCGACATTGCGAGTCGTCAGGTGCTCGAGGAGGTCAGCGTTGGTAGTGGTCCCGAACAGATCGCGCTCAGCCCCGACGGAAGCCTCGGGATCGTCAACGTCGTCAGCGGTCGAGGCGTGCGCATCTTCCAGACCTCGGATGTCGCTGGGACCCTGTCAGATGTGGTCGAAACCGGTTCCGATCCGTCCGATGTCTCCTTCCTCGACGGCAACGATCGTGCGGTGGCTGCGAACAGCTTCACCTTCGACGTGACGCTCCTCGACACGTCCGATCCCACGAGTCCAGCAGCGCTCAACAGCACCCTCCTTGGGATAGGTGTCCCTTATGGAGTCACCTATGTGCCTTCACGGGACGAAGTCCTCGCTCCTGCAGCCGCAACGGGCACCGGGTTGCCGACGCACCTCGTCACATTCACCCGAAGTGGCGATAGCTTGAACCCGAGTGCGCCGCTCGAGCTGCCCGGGGAGAACTTTCCGCTGACGGCCGCGGTCGATGCGGAGGGCGAGTTCGCGTTCGTTGCGCACATCGTCGATCACAAGCTCTCAATCGTCGAGCTCGCGACCGGGGACGTTCGAACGATCGAGTGGCTCACCGAGCCAGGTCCGTCGTACGTCGCCGTCCAACCCTGAACGCACGATCACGACGCGTCGTCCGGGGTTCCGCTCACGACGGAACACGGGCCGCCGCGGAACGTCTTTCCTATACTGACGGAGAGAAGAAGAGGGGGGTCTCTTCTTCGTTGGGGGTAGAGAATGTCTGTTCTTCGGAAGTGGGGAGTCGTCGGTTTCGTGTTCGCAACGGTGCTTTGGATGGCGCCGGGGGAGGCGCGCGCGTTCCCCGAGGAGCCATACAGCCTGGACGAGGGCAAGAAGGCGCACACGAAGCGTTTTCACATCCTCGGCGAGCTGGGCCTCTTCGCAGGCAAGCTGGAGGGTGAGCAGCGCTCGATCGTCCTGAGCCCGCTGTTCGAGATGCGCTTCCAGCTCGCGTACAGCTTCCTCATGCAGGTCCAGTGGGGCTTCTCATACGCGAACCTGGACCGCGAGGATGAGGATCCGCAGAACAGCTTTCGAGTCGGCAATCCCTATTTGGCGTTTCACTACCAGGGCAAGAAGGGCCAGTTCTCCTATCGAGCGGGTGTTGGCGCAACGATTCCCGCGGCGACACTCCCTGGCGATGTCGTAGACCAGGAGCAGGTGGCTGCCGCGTCCGCCTACGCCCTGGCAGCCGCAATGCGTGGAAACACCGGCTTCTGGCTCTGGGACCCACACACGGTGAGCGTCATCGTACCCGTGGCGTTTGAGCGTCGAAAACCGAGCGGTTTCCTCTGGGGGGCCTATCTCGATACGGGTGCGCTCATCAAGCTCAGCGACAAGAACCCGCGCACCTCGAAGACCGACTTCATCATGCAGATGGCGGCGATGATGGGCTACCAGGCCACCGATTGGCTCCGGGTCGGATCCCGTTTCACGTTCGTCTTGATTCCAAAGTTCAAGGAGCAGAACACTCAGCTTGCTGTCGAGCCTTACCTCCGATTCGGCAACGAGAACGCGTTCGGCGCCGTCCGGCTGAACATCAACATCGACAACCCGTGGGGGTTCTCTTTCGACGATCGACAGGTCTGGGGGCTCCGAATCGGCGGGGGCGCCTCCTTCTAGCACCTCTCGACCGTGTCATTGCGTCAGCGTCACGCAGCGCATAGATTCTCTCCGCCCCGGGCGCGTGGTTGGGTCCGGGCATGGGTTGGGTATCGTGTTCGTCCTGCTTGCCCTCGCCGTGGCACTCTTCGTCTTCGTGATGGGGGCATGGGGTGTGTTCGCTCCAGGGTCCATTTTTGCGTTCATCTCCGGCTGGAGCTCGAAGACCGGGTTCTGGCTTGCGGTGTTGCTACGCTTGTGTTTCGGCCTCGCTCTTTGGTTCGCGGCCCCTGACACGCGTTTGCCCATCCTCCTTCGTGGGCTCGGCGCGCTCGCCATCGTGATGGCGGCGGCCTTGCCAGTGATTGGCTACGCCCGATTCGAGCGCGTCATCGGCTGGTGGACGAGCCGCTCCCACTTCGTCATGAGGCTTTGGTCGTTGATTGCCGTCGCGATCGGCGGCGTCGTGCTGTGGTCACTGACCTAGACGAAGACCGGTAGGTCGCTGCCAGCGAGCGGGAACGCGGCCTTGTAGTCGTCCGGCACCCCCGCGAGGTCGCGGAGCGCTCTGTGCACATCGGCGATACCGAGCCGACTGCCTTCGGCCTCGTCCGGGCGCCCCGTGGGCTGCAGCGTGACCGGATCCACGAGGAATAGATTGTGCCGCTCGTCGGTCCCGCCGATGACTCGGTTTCCTGGAATGCCAGGACCCATCATCATCATGCTGCTGATCGGCCAGTGGTCCTTGCCGTTGCCGTTGTTGTAGCCCGGTGTTCGACCAAAGTCGGATCCCATCACGATGGCGACCTTGTCGGCGATACCCATGCGCTCCGCTTCTTGCATCGCGAAGTTGGCGCCGTTCACGAAGTCGATGAGACGTGGCAGGTGGTTGTTGTCGTGGTTTCCGTGCGTGTCGAACCCGCCGGTGCTGACGCTAACGCTCACCGAGAGGCCGGCCTGGTACGCAGCGAGCGCGACTTGGATCTGCCGCTGAAGTCGATCGTTCGCGAAGTTCTCCGGCAGCGACTCGGAGACGCGCTTGAGGTCGTCCTGGCCGAGGCGCGCCAAGATTAGCTCGTCCTGGCCTCCCCAGATCCGGGGCAAGCGTTGCCTCCCTTGGAGCCGGAGTAGCCGGAGCTGTTGCTCGCGCTGGATGATGCCGGGCACGTCCTTGTGTCCGAAGTAGTTGTCCTCCGAGCCGGTGGGATCGGGGCGTGCCGGGAAAGCGAGATTGTGGAGCAAGCCGCCGTCGCCCAGCGGAACGGCGTTGGTGATGCCCTGCGTGTCGAGGTATCCGCCGTAGCCGATGAGTGGCATGGGCAAGGTCGGGCCGTGGGTCGCCGCGATCAGCGCCCCAATCGGCGGATGCCCTTCTGCGGTGCGACCGCTCCAGGTCCCCCGCGTGCCTTGGTCATGGCCGTTGGTGCCGGTGTCCATCCCGTTGATCACCAGCAAGCGCTGGTAGTGCTCCTGGAAGAACGCATCGAGCGCCGTCCCGTCGTCTCCAAGCGGCGCGTACTCGATGTTGCCTGCCGTGCGGATGTCGCTCTGCAGGAAGCGACCCATCGGGTCGTTCTCGTTTTCGTTGGCGCGCCCCTTCGGGTCGCAGAGGTGCGTCGGGTCCCACCCGCCGCCGGCGTGCATGAAGATCCAGTAGGTACCGGTGTACGCGGAGCCCGCGATGGACTGTGCGCTGCCGCGCAGCGGGTCCACGACGGAAGGCAGAACACAGGTCAGTCCCGCCATACTGGTCATTCTCAAGAAATCACGACGATCCACAGCTAGTCCTCCCTCACTCGTACAGGTACCGGTAGTCGGCCAGGAGATAACTCACCGCCGCCATCCAAGCGCGGATGGTGTACTCGGAGTCTCGGTTGATGCGACGGTCTTGCGGAAGCGAGTCGTCGGTGTTGCGGTCTCGATTCAGCCGACACTGGTTGACCAGGTCTTCGCTCACCGAGCCGTCGCTCAAGCCCTGTCGGCCCAAGCTGTAGGCTTCCATGAGGACGCCAATCGTCGCGTTCATTTCTTCGTCGCTCACGTCCTCGCCGAGAAGGCGGGAGTGCAGGTGTCGCACGTTGTCACGCACCTGGTTCGACGACTCGGAAAGCGGCGTGTCGCGGTCGATGTACGGGAATAGGACCCGTTCATTCGGCGACTTGGAGAAGTCGTAGGGTACTGCCGAGCAGGCGACTTCATACGCCATGCGTTGCGCGAGGCTCGCCATGACCCCGTTGGGCGCGGTCACACGCTGCGTGACTAGGTCCGAATCGATGCCACCGTAGAAGATACGATACTGGTCGCGCAGGTAGTCGGGCCGCCCCGGACGCTGCCGCCAGCGTACCCCAGTTGTTGCCTGGATCTTCCGTGACAGATGCTCGGGCGTGAGAAGGCGCGCCGTCCCGAAGGTCGACAGTTCCATCTCCATTTCTGCCGTCATCGGCGCCGAGTTCTTGGCGCGGAAGTAGGGGCTGAGGATGATCTCTCGTACGAGCAGCTTGAAGTTGTGGTTGCTGTCGATGAAGCGCTGTTGAATCGTGCGCAAAATCTGCTGCTGCAGGTTGTACGCACGCTGGAGCGCTTCGGGGACGTCCGGATCGATCGGCGGATCCGGATCAGGGAGCGGCGGAGGAGGTTCACTACCGCCCATTCCGCCGACGCCCAAGTCGCCGCCCATTCCGCCGACGCCCAAGATACCGCCCATTCCGCCGGCGCCCAAGTCGCCGCCCATTCCGCCGACGCCCAAGATACCGCCCATTCCGCCGGCGCCGCCCATTCCGCCGCCGGCCTTCATGCCGAAGTCCTGCATCGAGGCTTCGGCCATGTCGGGTGTCATCGCCAGGGTGATGTCCAGGATTTCCTGGCCGGTCAGGCCTTGAAAGACGGTCTTGACGGTCGCCTGTGCAAAGCGCGGATTCTTGGCGACTCGTTGCGCGAACCATCGCAGGGCGTGAGCGCGCTCGCTGTCCGGCAGCACCTCTCCGTTGAAGCC
>JBATLA010000774.1:0-8385 GCA_049669945.1 Polyangiales bacterium
CTCGTGTTCTTGGGTGACGACGATTTGACGAGCGCCGCCGTGCAGCTCGCAGGCGCCGGGCGCAAGGTCACGGTCCTCGACAGCGACGAAGAGGTTCTCGCGGTGCTCAAACGTAACGCCGACGAGCGTGGTTGGGAGCACGACATCATTCACCATGATCTCCGCGAGCCGATTCCTCGCACGATGAAGGGACGTTTCGGAGCGGTCTTCACCGATCCCCCCTATGCGTTGGAGGGCTTCACGCTGTTCATCAGCCGAGCGGTCGAGATGCTCAAGCCGGACGGACGGCTCTACGTGTGCTTTGGCCAGAGCCGTCGGGCGAGCGAGCGTGGCCTCCAGAAACAACGCGTGCTCGGTGATGCCGGTCTACTCGTCGAAGCGGTGTTCGACGACTTCAACGAGTATGATGGAGCGGAAGCAATCGGATCGCGAAGCGCGTTGTGGCGCTGCCGTGTGACGCCCGAAACGCGACCTCTGGTGCGCGGTGCTGTCGAAGGACCGCTCTACACGAGCCGTCCACCGAGCGACTAGGCGCGTGTGGCGATCACGTCATTCAACCAGGCAATGAAGTCGTCCGTGACCTCCTGCCGATTCGTCTCGTTCAAGACCTCGTGGCGAGCGTCTGGGTAGAGCTTGAGGCGCACGTCGAAGAGGGCGGCGCGCTTGTATGCCTCGTAGAGACGCTTCACGCCTTTGCCGTAGTCGCCGACGGGGTCGCGGTCACCGGCAAACAAATAGAGCGGCACGCCCTTCGGCACCTTGGCGACGTTGCTCGGGTTCGAAATGCGATCGAGCGCTGCGAGCATGTCGATCCAGACTTGCGTCGACACGGCAAAGCCGCAAAGCGGATCCGCAACGTACTTGTCGACTTCCTCGGTGTCGCGGGAGAGCCAATCGAATTCCGTGCGGGTCGGAGCGAACGCTTTGTTGTAGTCCTCAAACGTGAGCTTCTGCATCACCGGGCTCGGCTTGCGCTTGCCGACCCGTGCGCGTTCGACGCGGGCGACCAGCTTTCCGAGCATGGCAATGGGCGGCGGCTTGCCGTTCGAACCGGACAACGCCGCGGCGATCATGTCGTTGGGATGCTCGAACAAGAGTTGCTGCAGCACAAACGAGCCCATCGAGTGTCCGAGGATGATGATCGGTACGTTGGGGTGCCGCTTGGCGATCTCCCGATTCACGCCGTGGGCGTCTTCGACGATCCGATTCCAGCCGTCGCTATCGGCTTTGTGACCAGGGACGCCTCCCTCGGGGATGCTTTGACCGTGTCCACGGTGGTCGTGCGCGTAGGTCGAATACCCCGCTGCCCCGAGGGCTTGCGCGAGACGCGCGTATCTCGCGCTGTGCTCGGCCATTCCGTGCAACACCTGCACGATCGCTTTGGGTTGATCGACCACCCAGCCGCGCACCTGGAGGGTAGCGCCGTCCACTGTCTGAAAAGCAAAATCCGCCGACTTCATGCGGGGGTCAGCATACTCGAACTCTCCTGCCCCACCACCCCGACGTTGTCGTCGAGCTCGAGGAAGCGTGCCCAGAGATCGAGGCCCCGGTCACAGTAGTCCTGCAGAATGCCCACCATCCGAGACCGCTTGTCTTCATCGATGAGCGGGTCGGGAAGAAGTGGATCGAGCACGACCTGTCGGATTCCCTCTCGCCCCAGCAGGAAAACCTCGCGAAGCGCGTCGTTGAGGGGCAGCTTCTCGAGGCGGTCCATCCCGAGGCTGATTTCGCCATGAAGCTTCGAGTAGGCCTGCTCGAGTGCGGGGCTGTCCCACATCGCGCGGGCCTGGCGCTCTTCCGCCGGGTCGAGCTGATCCACGCGAAACACCGACGCTCCCGAATCGAGCCCGAGCGCAAAGAGCTCGTCGCGGATCCCTTCGATGCCCGGCGTGAGGTTGTTCGGCCGGATAAAGAGCCCCGGCTTGAGCTCTTCAAAGCCGAGGTAGCGGAGCGCGCGAAGCCGCCGACGAAGCGCCGGGCGATCCGTGCGCGAAAGGTCGGCGGTGAACGCCGCGACCCAGGAGCCGTCCCATTCGCCCACGCGGGTCGAGATGGTGCGCCAACCGTGAATCTTCTCGTTGACCATTTTCGCGCTCGGTCCGAGCCTGTACTCGCCACGGCTGGGCGACTCGAGCAGGCCTTCCGCGCGAAGTCGCACGATGGCGACCCGCACGCTGTTCTCCGCGATGTCGAAGACCGATGCCGCTTGCACGAGCGAGCGCACGGGGAGGGTCCCCTTGTGGATCGACTCGCCGGCCGAAAGGACCTCGAGCACGACCGCTTTGGCGCTGACGTTCATCATCGAAATATTACGGAAATCCAGAGCATGTTCTACCATGCGTAATAGAACGTGTTTCACTTGGGGTCTAGCGCACGCAGCTCGCGAAGGCCAGGGGAAGCTGACATCCGGCGCGACGCGGACTAAGAAGGGCCCCGATGACTCGTTTGAGCGTCAACGTGAACAAGGTCGCGACCCTCCGAAATTCACGGGGCGGGACGGTGCCAAGCGTCGTCGAGGCGGTGCGCGTTTGCGTCGAGGCGGGAGCACCGGGGATTACCGTGCATCCGCGGGCGGACGAGCGGCACATTCGCCACTCCGATGTGTTGGAAGTTGCCGAAGTACTGGAGCCCCTAAGGGATCGGGTCGAGTACAACATCGAAGGCGACCCGCGGCCACGGCTCGTCGAGCTCGTCGAGCGTGTGCGGCCGGATCAATGCACGTTGGTACCCGTTCGTCCCGGCGAGATCACGAGCGAGGCAGGCTGGCCCGCAGACACGCCTAAGGAAGAACTTGCCGACATCGTCACGCGCTTTCACGCGTGCGGTGTTCGCGTGAGCGTGTTCGTCGATCCGGAGCCGGCGCCCATCGACTGGGCTGCTGCGCTCGGGGTCGATCGCGTGGAGCTCTACACAGAGCCATACGCCCGTGCATTCGAGCGAGGCGGTGAAACCCTCGACGCGTCTGTCGCGAAGTATCGCGCGGCCGCCGAGCATGCGGCGTCGGCCGGACTCGGTGTGAATGCAGGCCACGACCTCGACCTCGCGAACCTACCGACTTTCTTGCGATTGCCGTACATCGCCGAAGTTTCGATCGGGCACGCGTTGATGGCCCGCGCATTGTTCGTCGGGCTCCGACCTGCAGTCGAGGAATACCTGCGAATTACCGCTTCTCGTTGACAGCGGGGCCGAGTTTTCTAGAGTGCTGCCGCTATGGCCGAGAGAACGCACAGCAATCCATTCACCGCCGTTGTGAGCGGGCTACTCGACCAACGTAGCCAGGAGCCCAAGGTCGCTCCGGTTCCTCCCGATGTGCGACTCGACGGCCGGACCTGCTTGGTCACAGGGGCCAATAGCGGTCTTGGCAAGGGCATCGCCATTCGACTCGCCAAGCGGGGTGCGCACGTGATCATGGCGTGCCGGAGCGGCATTCCGGAGGCGGGTGAAGAGGTGCGCTCGGCGAGCGGCAACCCCAACGTCGAGATGATCCAGGTCGATTTGAGCGACTTCGATTCCATCCGCAGCTTTTGTGACGAGCTCCGTGATCGGAGAGTCACGCTCGACGCCGCGGTCTTCAATGCGGGCGTCGTTCCGGTGACGTCCCGCAAGAACAGGCACGACCTAGAGCTGATGTTTGCCGTAAACTTTCTTGCGAAATTCGTCGTCCTCGATCGGCTGCTGCGCGACGGGGTGATCCCCAACGCGGTCTACGGCAACAACTCACGCGCCGACGATCCGCCGCGCATCATCTTCGTGTCGTCAGAGACACACCGAAGCTCGATCCCGATCGACTTCGACGTCTTTGGCGAGCCGATTGACTACGGCGTGGCCGATGGCGTGAAGTACTATGGTCTCAGCAAGCTTCACCTCACGACATACTTCCACGAGCTGTCGCGGCGGCTCAACCCCGATGGCGTAGCCGGGCCGGACGTCTGCGTCCATGCGCTGTGTCCGGGAGCCGTCAACTCGAACATGGCGCGCGAGGCCCCAGCTTGGTTGAAGCCCATCCTCAAGCCCGTGATGGCCTTGTTCTTCCAGAGTCCCGAGAAGGCCTCGATTCCGGCCGACTATCTCGTGTGCTCTCACGAAATGGGGCGCAAAACGGGGGCGTACATGCACATGATGCGGGTCAAGAAGTCGAGCGACGCCTCCATGGACCCGGACAATGGCACCCTGCTCTGGAGCAAGACCCAAGCGCTGCTGAACGAGCACGAGGTGCTCTAGAGGACACCAAATGACTGATGAGCTGAGCAAACAAGAGCAAGAGATTCTCGACGGGACGGTTTGGAACCAGTTCTGCGACACGCTCAAGATGGCAGGTAACGTCGTGATGGGCCCCAACGCTCCCGGCGACGCGATGAATCGCATGGAAGGGTTTCGCTACTTGAGCCGGATCACGCGGGCTGCGTTGCAGACGTTCGTCGAGCACAACGACCCGCTCGCGCCGGTGTTGCAACGCGTCGTGCACGAGACGGCGAAGATGGGCGCAGACCATCCCGACAACTACTATCAGAACGCGGCGATCAGCGGTCAGCACGAGTACCGCATTCGCGGCAACCGCGGGACGGTGCACTACCTCGGGTTCTTCACACAGAAGGGCAACTATGGGCAGGGACGCGGAATGCCTCCCACCGGGTACCTCGAAGCTTCTGAGCTCGAGCTCGACGACGACGGCAACTTCGAGATCATTGTCAGCACCGAGGAGAAGCCCGGCAATTGGCTTCCGATGGAGCCGGACACGGGCACGCTGATCGTACGGCAGACGCGTTTGGACCGTGAGAACGAGACGACTGCTGACCTCGAGATCGAGCGCATCGGTGGAGATGGGCAGCCGAGCCCGTTCGACCCCGTGAAGTGTGCCGAGGGGCTCACGATGTCGGCGGGGCTCGTTGCTGGCGCTGCCATTCTCTTCGCCAACTGGGCCGAGGGCTTCAAGAAGCACACCAACGAGCTCCCACGGTTCGATCAGAACGTGTCGAACATGGCGGGCGGCGTGCCGGACATCGCCTACTACCACAGCTACTGGAAGCTCGCGCCGGACGAGGCGCTCGTGATCGAAGCGACGCCGCCCGAGTGCGAGCACTGGAACTTCCAGCTCAACAACTATTGGATGGAGTCGCTCGATTACCGCTACTACCCGATTCACGTAAACAAGCACACCGCGAAGTACCGGCCGGATGGCTCCGTTCAGGTGGTCGTCGCGGCGGAGAACAAAGGGTTCGACAACTGGATCGATACCGTTGGGCACGAAGAGGGCACGATGTGCTGGCGTTGGGTTCGGGCGAACGAACACCCGGAGCCGCACACACGCGTCGTGAAGCTCTCTGAGCTTTGAGCGCCATGGCTGTCGGGGAAGTCACCAGCTCGTTCGATCGCCCCTACCGGCCGATGGCCATCGCGCTCGCGAATCGCTTGGGCCGGCTGTTCGGCATCGGTACGAGGCCGATCACGATGGACGGCGTGCTTGCCGATGCGCGCGACAAGGTAGGTCTGAGCGATTTCGGGGATGAGGCGTTCCTCGAGCCGCTGCAAATCCTTGTGGATTCGATCAACCGTGAAGCCGTGCTCAACCCCGTCGGCCGGCTGATCATCCGCGGTCGTCTGGTCGGCGTGCTCGTGAACAAGCTCGTCGCTCAAGACACGATCACGAAGCATCCGGAGATCCTCGACATACAGGTGGAGGCGCCGATCGTGGTTGCGGGTCTCGCGCGCACGGGTACGACGATGCTTCATCGTTTGATTGCGCAAGATCCGACGATTCGTTCGCTCGCATCTTGGGAAGCGATCAACCCGGCGCCCCACACGACTCGCGAGCCGGGCAAGGGGAAAGACCCGCGCTTCGCGCAGGCTGCCATGGCCGCGAAGGGGCTCAAGTACATGTCGCCAGGGTTCTTCGCGATTCATCCCGCGGAGCCCGACGCGCCCGAGGAAGAGGTCATCTTGCTCGAGCAAGCGTTTCTCACGACCACGCCTGAAGCGATGATGAACGTCCCGACGTATTCCAAGTGGTTGGAGGAGCAGGATCACGTCCCCGCATACGAGGCGCTCCGACGCATGATGCAGTACTTGCAGTGGCAGCGCCCGGGCGCCGAGAAGCCCGTGCGGTGGGTCCTGAAGACCCCGCACCACCAGGAGTACTTCGATCCGCTCCTGCAGGTGTTCCCGAAGGCGACCATCGTTCACACCCATCGCGACCCGCTCAAGACGAGCGCTTCCTTTTTCAGCATGGTCACGCACCTGCAGATGATCTTCAGTGACGAGGTCGACCCGAATCGGGTCGCGAACCATTGGCTGAACAAGATCGAGAACATGGCCCGCCGCACCATGGCGACGCGCGCTCGGGTAGACGACCAGGGCTTCGTTGACGTGTCTTACTACGATCTGATCAAGGATCCGATGCCGGAGGTCGAGCGAGTGTACGAGGCGGCCGGCATGCCGCTCACGGGGGAAGCGCGCGAGGCGATGGAAGCATCACGGAAGGTCAACAAGCAGCACAAGTACGGCAAGCACAAGTACTCGCTCGCCGACTTTGGCTTGACCAAAGATGACGTCGAGCCTCGAATCGCCGACTACCGCGCCCGCTTCAACGTCCGCTACGAGTGATTTCCGGGTAGTATCCGACGCGATGGAGGTCTCGGTTTGGCAGCGGGCGATTTCGCTGGTTGGGTTACTCTCGATGGTGGGGATCGCGTGGTTGCTGTCGAACCACCGTGAACGCGTGTCGTGGCGAATCGTGGGGTGGGGCGTCGGGCTTCAACTCACGTTCGGCGTGCTGGTCATGAAGACCGAGGCGGGCCTCTGGGTCTTTTCGGTCTTGAACGACGTCGTGCTCGCGCTCCTCGGCTTCACGGCCAAGGGCACCGAGTTCATCTTTGGAGATTTTGCCTCCGAGGAGTTCACGATTGCCATCAACGTTCTCCCCACGCTGATATTCTTCTCCGCCTTGATGGCGATGCTCTATCACCTGGGACTCATGCAACGCCTCGTGAGTGGTTTCGCCTGGATCATGCGTCGGGCGATGAAGACCTCAGGATCCGAGACCCTTGCGACCGCTGCCAACACGTTCGTCGGGCAGACCGAGGCCCCGCTCATGGTGGCTCCGTTCATCAAGGGGATGACGAGCTCCGAGCTCATGGCACTGATGACCGGCGGTTTCGCGACGGTCGCAGGCGGGGTGCTTGCCGCGTACGTCGGCTTGCTGGACAAGGTCGTACCCAACATTGCCGGACACTTGATAGCGGCAAGCGTAATGAGCGCGCCTGCGGCACTCGTCATCGCAAAGCTGATGTGGCCCGAGACCGAGGAATCCGAGACAGCCGGCGAAGCGGAGATCCGGGTCGAGCAGCCCGACGTCAACCTACTCGACGCGGCAGCGCGGGGCGCAACCGAGGGAATGAAGCTCGCTCTCAACGTTGGCGCGATGCTCATCGCGTTCATCGCCTTGATCGCCTTGGCGAATGCCGTCATCGGCCTGCCTTTCGGGCTCTACAACGACTGGATGGGGTTCGAGGGGGCCTCGGCGGTCGAGCCCTTGACGATGCAGAGAATCCTCGGATGGATCTTCTGGCCGTTCGCGTTCTTGATCGGGGTTCCGGCCGCGGAGTGCAGCGCCGTCGCTACGCTGCTCGGTGAGAAGCTCGTCCTGACCGAGTTTATCGCGTACCTGCACTTGTACGAGTCGCTGTCGGCGGACGTCGCGGTGCTCTCGCCCCGTACGGTGGTCATCGCAAGCTACGCGCTGTGCGGTTTCGCGAACTTCGGATCGATCGGGATCCAACTTGGTGGCATTGGCGGCATCGCGCCCGAGCGTCGACACGATATCGCGCGGCTCGGCGTTCGCGCGATGTTCGGTGGCATGCTCGCATCCCTGATGACCGCGTCGGTCGCAGGAATGCTGTACTGAGCCAGGCTCCGTCAGCGTCAGCGTCAGCGTCAGCGTCAGCGTCAGCGCCAGTGTCAGTGTCAGTGTCAGTGTCAGTGCCAGTGCCAGCGTCAGTGCCAGCGTCAGCGTCAGTGGCAGTGGCAGTGGCAGTGGCAGTGGCAGTGGCAGCGCCAGCGCTGGTGTCAGTGTCAGCGAATTGCGTCGAGGTAGCGTTTTGCGGTGGTGTCCCAGCGGAAGGTCGAGGTCACGTACTCCGCGGTGCGCTGGCTTGCTTGTAGGAGGGCGTCTGGGTCGTCGAGCAATTCCTGGATCCGCCCGGCAAACGCGTCTGCGTCTTCCGTGGGCGCGAACCAGCCGTTGACGCCCTCGTCGATCACGTCGCGAATTCCTTCGAGGTCTGCTGCCATCGTCGGTAAGCCGCATGCGCCTGCTTCGAGCATCACGATGCCGAAGCCCTCCATGTCGCCGGGGACGACGATGTTCGGCATGACGAACAGCTGGCCTCT
>JBATLA010000775.1:0-4718 GCA_049669945.1 Polyangiales bacterium
GTTCGCAGTTCACGCCGATCCGGCTTGAAGCGGGTCGCGGGGGACTCGACCCCACTGTGGGTGTACTCGCCCCGTTTCACGGGGCTGCGTACTGCGTCTATGCTCGACCGCCCTTGATTCGCAAGAAGCTCGAAGCCTTCATCGGCGACACCGCGCTGCAGAGCATTCGAAAGCAGCACGAGTACTTCGCCAGCGTTGTTTGACGCGAGAGTTTGGAAGCCGTTTTTCCTGGACGCCTAGCTGCGGTGGACGGTAAATTCGACATTTGCGCGAGGAAAGCGAGGTTGTCGTGGCGAGTGTGTTCGCTAGATGGATCCCAATGATCGCACTGGCCGGTGTTGTCGTCACCGGCGTTGCGTGTGGTTCAGACACGGATGCGGAAGCCGGCGGAGCCAGCGGAAGCGCCGGAATGGGCGGAATGGGCGGAAGTGGTGGCGAAGCGCCGCAGGCTGAGGCTCGCTCCAGGCGGGTCGAGATCATCTGGGATTCTTGGAGAGTCGCGAATGCGTCGTCGGTGGAAGCCGCTCTCCCCTTCGTTCCGGACAATCTCGAGCTCGGCGCTTGGGGTTTCGTTGCGTACTATCAATACTCAGACCCGTCGGATAGCAGCAGCGAGGTCATTGCCGGCGCCGAGGAGTTCGTGGAGGTCAGGGACCGGCTCGAGTTCACGAGCAGTCTGGGCAACAATCCGAGTCCGACCTGGTCGGTCAACAAGAAGATCGCGGAGTTCACCGAATACTGTGATCTGGGCGATCCTCTTCTGCTCATCGACCTCTACGAAGTCGACCAGGATCTCGCCGACTTCCGAGGCGAGCTCGAAGACAAAGCGGTCGAGGTCGGGGGTGTTCTAGCGGGTGCCGCTGCGGGTGCCGCAGTAGGCAGCGCGCTTCCGGGGCTCGGAACCTTCGTTGGCGGTGTGATCGGCGGGGGGGTCGTTCTAGTCGCAGGCTGGTTCGAGCAATGGTTGAACACGGACGACAGCCTCGGCCGCACGTTCACATCGACTGACCCCATTCAGGTCCGTACAGAGATCTACCTCGAAGACGGGCGAAACGCGTTCACGCTCTCTGGAAAGAGCGACTCGAGGTCCATTCTCACGTTCACCAAGAACGTATTGGACGGGAGTTGCGACGGCCCGTAGTGCGGGAAACACACGCGCCGTTCACCCTCGTTTGACGACTGCACCTCGTTCATGCCGGAGCGGTCACGGGATCCATGAGTCCCGTCTCGTCGTCGGCCACCACCCTTAGCCCATTGGGCCCATTCGGAAGTCCGAATTGCGCGGCCCTGAATGTTATGTCGCGTGACTCACAGCGCGGACAGGGCCTTTCTTTTTCTACGCTCGAGCGTTGGAGGTGCAGCCGTAGGCGCTAGCCGCCCCCCAGGAAACAATTACGTATGGCCCGGCGCGGTCTGGCGACCCCACGTTACTGATGACCGGGCGAGGAGGTCGTCATGTGGTACGTGGTGGGCTTTGTGTTGGTGCTGCCGGTAATGGCTTCGCCGCTAAGCGCTAGTGCGCAAGCCGGCGAGGACGCCGTGCCGAAGGCTGCCTTGGCTATCCATATGCAACATCGTCTGCCGCCGCATTTGATGTTGCGGGCGAGCTACTTCCTATACCTCGACACGGATCCAATCAATGGCGTCGCGTCTGAGCAGACCGAGTCCAATGCGGGGGAGCCCAAGAGCGTACAAGCAGATGGTGAAGTCGCGACCCCCGAGTCAAACGTGGAGGAATCTGTGTCCTCCCCCGCACCAGGGACTGCAGTACCTGACATCGACACCCTCAGTCAGAGAGCCATGGAGAATTACGAGATCCAGAGTGCGCAGAGGCATACGCAGGGCGGGAGACAAGGAGGCACTGGGGAGCGTAGCCGAGGCGCAAAAGCCGGTATCGCGATCGGCGTAATAGTGGGAGTCGGCCTCGTGGTTTTTGGGATTGCGGCCGCAGTCGCCGTGTCCAACTCGTTCGACGACTTTTGAGCCACGTCGGCGCGTTTGAGGTGCAGCCGTAGCCAGCATCTCGTTGACCTGACGTTGACGTGGCGATGTGAAATGAAGTGAGAAGAAGTGACGAACCGTGAACACGGCGATGCGGGCAAGTCCCAGCGATTATTGGTAATTGGTTGGAATTGCATTGTGTCTGAGAGGTCTGTAGATGTGCCGCTCATCGAGTTCGAGTCCCGCGCCCGGCACCATTGGACCGGTTCGTTCGCAGTTCACGCCGCTCCGGTTTGATACCGGTCGCGAGGGACTCGAATCGCGCCAGCGCCAGCGCTCGGGCACTACCTTCCACCCCCCGACCCGGCTACGGTCCGTTCCGTGGGCAATTCCTCTAGCGAGCATTCTCTGCTGACGGCCTGGCTTCGGCGGCGCCTCACGGAGGGCGAACGACCGAGGGAGGAGTGGCGCGCGCTTTGGGAGGCGAGCTGGGATCATCTTCTCGCCACACCCGTGGATCGACTGGTCGACGCCAACACCCTTCAGGCCGCCGCTGAGGCTCTCCTCGATGCGGACCTCGTCACGGAGCTCTCACGCCCGGTCGTGAGCAAGGTCGCGCGGGTGGTGATTGCCGAGCTTCGCGAGGATGAACAGCCGATTGACCGCTTTTTGCCTGCGGAGGCGCACGAGAAGCTTCACGCGGCCTTAGCAAGGCCTGGGCTAGTTCATCCGGATTGGGTGCGCGCCGTGTTTCGTGGCGAAGCGGCGGAGGCAGTGCTCAACGACGCCCTCTACCGTGCCCTGAAGGATTTCTCCACGCTTTTGCCTCGCCTCATGGTGAAGGTTTCACCCGTCGGACGCTTCGGTATGCTGGGGAACGCGGGGGCGTTCGCCGAGAAGCTCATCGAAGAGTTGGAGAAGCGGATCGAACCGGAGATTCGATCGTTCCTGCTGGAGGGCAGCGAACGCCTCCTGGAACGCGCGGCCGAGTTCACCATCTCGAAGCTCGACGAGCCGGCGTCGATCGAGTTCCGTTCCAAGTTCGTCGACTTCGTCCTCTCCAAATCGCCGGGCTTTCTGCTCGAGGTCGCCGACGACGAGCTAATCGACGACATGGGCGAGATTGTGGAACTGAGTGCGCGGCACGTGACGGAGATGCCGGAGCTGAAGGCAGATCTGCCTGGATGGATCGCGCGAGCGCTCGCATACACGAGCGGTAAGACTCTTGCCGAAGCCCTCGGGCTCGAACGGTTCGAGCTGCGTCCTCCGATGCAAGCGCTCGCGGACGCAGCCTGGCCTGCGTTCACGACGCTGATCCTCAGCCCACAGGCGCAGGACTGGATGGATCAACTACTCGGCGAGCTTCTCGACGAGTACGAGAACGGCCAGACGCTCCGCTAGCGACGTGGGTAGCGCGCGAAGCTCGCTCTGCTCAGCGAAGCGGCAGGTCTTCGGCCTTGAGTGACTTGCAGGCGGGGAGTCGCTTGTCGTGTAGGACGAACGCGTCGCTCCAGTCGGTGGCCATCGAGTCGAGCCAGGCGTTGTTGCCCATTCTCATGACTTCGGATCCGAGCACGGCGATGTGGTCACGTTGTTCGCGGAACAGGGACAGCCACAATACCCATTGTTCGCGTGGGAAGACGTCGGCGATGTCTGCGTATTTTCCGCGGCCGTTTTCTAGCCACTCGTCGAGGAAGCGCACTCCGAAATCGGAGCGGCGGATCATCATGAAGCCGCAGTTGGGCGCCCGCAGGGTTCGAGCCGACCTGACAGCAAGCATGCTCAGCGGCATGGGGATGCCGAACCGCCGCGAGCAGTCCTCCGAGATGATGAAGTCCTTCCCCGGGTGAGCATTGACGAGCGCGTCGAGCGTGCGTTCCGGCTTGTTGACGCAGGTGTCGGCGTCCACGACGACGAGCCAGTCGGCGGTCATCTCGCGCATGTGACGTCGCATCCATTCGATCTTCGACCAAATCAAATGCATGTCTTCGAGCACCGCTTCCCGCCAGCAGGTGAAGCGGTAGCCATGCCGATCGCAGTACGCTTGCCAGTTCGCTTGGGTGGCTCCGGCGTAGTAGTCGATGTGGGGAGTCGCCAGCATGGCGACGTCGAATGTAGTGTCTGACACGGCAAGCTCTCCAGGGACGCCCGAATCCCACTTCCGGATACCGTCGCGCTCTTACCTAGTCAAGCGGGGGGACAGGCTCCACCCCTGAGACCGGTCGGATTCCAAGCACTTGCAGACCCAGCCGCGAGAACTCGGTTTTCAGCGTCAGCGTGTGTAAGCGAAACTGTCTCGGCTGGTCACACCCCGGCTCGACGCCGCCAGCCGTGCTCTTGGGCTTCGGCTTTCGTGGCGCCGTCTTCACGCCGAAACGATCCCGCGCGAATGGAGTCTTCGCGGTTGGGGCCCGGTACTGACAAGCGTACAGTCTCCACATGCTCGACCCCACAACCTCTCATGCGATTGATTTGACCGAGGCGGCATATGACCTCGAAAAGACCGACGCGGATTGGCTGGCGAGCATCATCGAGGTTGGCGCGCCCATCCTGGACCAAGGGCCAGGAGTCTACGGTTTCGAGTTCGTCCGACCACCCCCGGGCGGGGGCGGCGAGTTGGTCGTCATCCGGAACACGCACCTGCGATCCCTCGGCGCGGACTTCCCCGAGCGGCTGGCGGCCGCGATGAGCTCGCTCCCAGCGGACCTGGTCCACGTCATTGCGCCGCCTGGCTACGCAGGAACTTGGCGCGGGCTGATCGAGGAGCAGCCCGAGGC
>JBATLA010000776.1:0-3408 GCA_049669945.1 Polyangiales bacterium
GCCCATGGCCGAAGAGCCCGACACATCATCGAAGCCAACAGAGCCTGAATTGCCGCCCGAACCTTTGACAACCGTAGCGGATGACGCCATTCAGGCCCCGATCGCCGCACCCGACGCAGCAAGTGCGCTCAACGCCACACCGACGCCACCAAAAGGCAGCGCGGCGGCCGTTGACGCGACCGCTGCGCGCCCGGCGCGATTGACGGTCATCGTCTTCCCGTGGGGGAAAGTCTGGATCAACGGCAAAGCCAAGGGCGCTGCGCCTCTCAAGAACGAACCGCTCAAGCCGGGGCGCTACAAGATCAGCGTCGGCCAGGACACGCCGTTCAAGTCTCAGACCGTTCGCCTACGCGCCGGCCAACGCAAGACCCTCGACTTCGACCTCACGAAGTGAAGGCTAGCGCCAGTCCGGCTGACCAGTCGTCGCAAGCACTGCGTTCCAGAGGTCACTCTCGATCGACATGTTCTTCTGCTTCGACACGGACACAGCGATGGGGACGTGCACGATCTCCTGATTCCAGTAACCCATCATCGCATCGGTCTTTCCCGCCATCGCAGCGTGCACGGCGCCGCGGGCCATCCGGTCTGTCAGGATGCGGTCCCACGCGTTGGCGGGCACGCTTCGTATCACATAGCTCGGATCGATGTACTTCAGGTTCAGGGGAAGCTTGCGATCGGCGAAGTGAGCCTTGATCTTCTCCCGGAGAAAGGCTCCGATGTCCTGAAAACGCACGTTGCCGGAAGCATCGTGGTCCCCACCCTCGGCCTCGAATAAATGCTGGCCGGCGCCCTCCGCCACCACGATCAACGCATGGCCCCGCGTCAGCAACCTTCGCTCGAGCACCTCGAGCAAGCCTCCTGTCCCTTCCAAGGGGAAGGGCACCTCAGGAACCAGCACGAAGTTCGCCTCCTGGCTGGCGATCGCAGCGCCCGCAGCGATGAAACCGGCCGCACGGCCCATGAGCTTGACCAGACTTACGCCGTTGGGAGCCCCGACAGCTTCTACATGCGCGCCACGAAGCACTTCGCTTGCCACCTCGAGGGCGGTCACGTAGCCAAAGCTGAGCTCGACATAGGGCACGTCATTGTCGATCGTCTTGGGAATGCCGACGATCGACTTCGGGAGGCCGCGCTTTTCGATCTCCTGCTGAATCGCGTGCGCCCCGCGCTGGGTGCCGTCTCCGCCGATGCAAAAGAGGATGTCGATCTCCTGCGCCTCGATGAAGTCGACGAGAATCGCCGGCTCGTGCATGCCCCGCGAGCTGCCCAACACCGTGCCTCCGAGATGGTGGATGCTCTGAACCGAGCGCTCGGTCATGAACAAGGGCGCCAAGCCCGAATCGGGATTGAGGCCGGCGTAGCCGTTCCGGATTCCCAGGATGCGCTTGACGCCGTAGTTGTGGGTCAGTTCGAGGAAGCCCGAGCGGATGACGTTGTTGAGCCCGGGTGATAGCCCACCACAGGTCACGAAGGCCGCAGTCGTCTCCCCCGGGTTGAAGAAGATCTTTCGACGCGGGCCGGCCTCTTCAAAACAGAGCTCGCTGGTTTTCCGAGGCGCTTCGCCGACGTGGCGCTCCACGCGGACCCGAATCGACTCGTCGGCAAAGGTTCGCCCCTTCACCACGAGCGGGGACTCGTAGTCGCACGGGCCCAAGGTTTTGATCACGAGGTCGCTCTGGCTCAACATGGCTGCCGCCAGCATAGACCGATTGCCGCACGAACGCCGTTTCATCGTCGTTTCGCTTGGGTTTCGCTTGTCCGTCCGCGCTTCGGTTGGTACGACCGCCCCATGGGCAACTCGGTGAGCTACGAGCGCGCAGAACGCGTCAGCACCATCATCATGGACGACGGCAAGGTGAACGCCATGTCCATGTCCATGATGGACGAAGTCAACGCCGCCCTCGATCAGGCCGAGCGAGACGAGGCGGTAGTCATCTTGGCCGGCAGACCGGGCGTCTTCTGCGCAGGCTTCGATTTGGTGGTGTTCAAGCAAGGGCACGCACCGACGATGGCGATGCTCCGTGCAGGCGCGGCGCTCAACGAACGCATCCTGACGTTTCCATTCCCCGTCGTGGCGGCCTGCAGCGGCCACGGGATCGCCATGGGCTCGTTCCTGCTGATGTGCGCGGACTATCGCATCGGAGTCGAGGGCGCGTTCAAGATTGGGATGAACGAGGTCGCCATCGGCATGACGCTTCCATACTTCGCGATCGAGATCGCTCGCCAACGCCTCGCACCCGCGTATTTCAGCCGCGCCACCGTTCTAGCGGAGCTCTACGCGCCCGAGGACGCGATCGCCCCCGGCTTCCTCGATCTCGTCGTCCCGCAAGAAGCCCTACTCGAGACAGCCCAACACACGGCCGCCATGCTCGCTCAGCTCGACATGAGAGCGCATGCCGCCACCAAGCTCAGGGTGAGACGGAGCGCTCTCGACGCGCTTCGCGCCATGACCGACGCTGAGCTGGGCGGATGAGCGGAACCATCCTCGTCACGGGAGGCGCGGGTTACATCGGGAGCCACTGCTGCGTCGAGCTCCTGAACGCCGGGTACGACGTCGTCGTGCTCGACAATCTCTGCAACAGCTCACGTGAATCCCTACGCCGCGTCGAAGAGATCTCGCGGAGGCCGGTGGTTTTCGAAGAAGTCGACCTCCTCGACGAGGCAGGGACGACTCGGGTCGTTGGGGCACACGACTTCGAAGCCGTGATTCACTTCGCCGGCCTCAAGGCCGTCGGGGAATCCGTCGAGATGCCGCTGCGCTACTACCACAACAACGTGTCCGGCACGTTGAGCTTGCTTCGTGCGATGAAAGAGCATGGGTTGCGACGGATCGTGTTCAGCTCCTCGGCGACCGTTTATGGCGACCCGGCATCGCTCCCGATCCGTGAGAACTTCCCGAGGAGCGCTACGAATCCCTACGGCGGCACCAAGCTGATGATCGAGCAGATCCTTGCGGACCTGGCAGCATCGGATCCGGCTTGGAAGATGATCCTCTTGCGCTACTTCAATCCGGTGGGAGCGCACGAAAGTGGCCGCATCGGCGAGGACCCGCGCGGCATCCCGAACAATCTGATGCCCTACATCATGCAGGTCGCGGTCGGTCGCCACCCTCATCTTCGCGTCTTCGGTAACGACTACCCCACCCCGGATGGCACCGGCGTGCGCGACTACGTGCACGTCGTCGACTTGGTGCTCGGGCACCTCGCCGCGCTTCGCAAGCTCGATGAGACGGAGGGTTGCGTCGCATACAACCTCGGGACGGGCACCGGCTACAGCGTGCTCGAGATGGCCGAAGCCGCGCGCAAGGCCAGCGGCCACGAGATCCCATGCACGATCCTGCCACGCCGCGCCGGCGACATCGCGGCATGCTACGCCGACGCATCGCTCGCGGCAGAGGAGCTCGATTGG
>JBATLA010000777.1:0-3978 GCA_049669945.1 Polyangiales bacterium
TGGACGGGGGCGACCCAGGGCGTCGAATCGCAACTACGTCGTTGCCCGCGCCCAGCAAGCTGTCGCGGAGCTGTCCGCCGATGAAGCCGCTGGCGCCGGTGATTAGCACCTTCCCGTCGAGCATGGGCACCGTCATCGGCCCGTCCTGCACCGGCCCGGGGGAATATGCAAGCGCCGATTGACGTGGCGGCCCAGCTGCGAAACGCTACCCGTCATGTCGAAGAGGTTCCAAACGATCTCCCCTGTCGACGGGAGCGTTGTTTTTGAGGGCGCGCTGGACGATCGGTCCGAAATCGAACGCACGCTGACTCGCAGCCACGAGGCTTTCTCGGCATGGCGCCGATTGGTGCTTTCCGAGCGTTGCGACCTGGTACGCCGTTTCGTGGAGGCCGCAGTCGCAGATGCCGACGCCGTCGCGCACGAGCTCACCATGCAAATGGGCCGTCCCATCCGAGATGGGGGCGGTGAGGTCGGCGGGTGGCTGCTCCGCGGGCGCACCATGATTCACCTCGCGGACGAAGCGCTCGCGGACATTCATCTCCACGAACGCGAAGGCTTCACTCGGTTCATTCGCCGAGAGCCTCTCGGTGTCGTATTCGTCGTCGCGCCTTGGAACTATCCTTGGCTTACCGCCGTCAACGCTCTGGTGCCCGCGTTGATCGCAGGCAATCCGGTGGTGCTGAAGCACTCCGAGCAGACCCCTTTGGTCGCGAAACGAATCGGCGAAGCGGCTGAGGCCGCAGGCCTGCCGCCCGGCGTGCTGCAGGCGCTCTACCTCGATCACGAAGGCGTAGCGGACGTGATCGCGGATCATCGCGTGGCGTTCGTGGCGTTCACTGGGTCAGTCGGCGGCGGGCACGCCATCCAGGATGCAGCCTCGAAACGCTTCATCGGCGCTGCACTCGAGCTGGGCGGCAAAGACCCTGCTTACGTTTGCCCGGATGCGGATGTTGCACGATCAGCAGCGAACCTCGTCGAAGGCTCGTTCTACAACGCGGGCCAATCGTGCTGCGGGATCGAACGCATATACGTGCACCGTGACGTGTACGAGCCATTCCTCGACGCCTTCAAGTCGGAAGCAAACCAGCTCGTGTTGGGCGACCCTCGCGAGACCGGCACGACCCTCGGGCCAGTCGTCCGCGTCCGCAACGCTGTCGCGATTCAAGCTCAGGTCGATGCGGCCTTGGCTTCCGGCGCGCGGCCACTGCTCGACCCCAAGCATTTCCACGCCACCGAACGCGGGCTCCCATACATGGCGCCCCAGGCCTTGATCGACGTCGACCACTCGATGGAGATCATGAGCGAGGAGACGTTCGGTCCGGCCGTCGGCATCATGGCCGTGGCCGACGATGAGGAAGCGATTCGCCTGATGAACGACAGCCGCTACGGCCTCACCGCCTCGGTGTGGACGAGCGACCTCCAGCACGCGCAATCGATTGGCAAGCGGATCGACACGGGGACGTGGTTCATGAACCGATGCGATTATCTCGACCCCGAGCTTGCATGGGTGGGCGTCAAGGATTCAGGTCGGGGGTGCAGCTTGTCGACGCTCGGATACGCGCAACTCACTCGACCGAAGTCGTTCCATCTGCGCCACGAGCCGGGGTAGCCTGGCCATCGGCGGGCAGGTCGCTATAGTCGGGCCCGATGAAACCGCCGGTGCTCTCCTGCCGCCACGTCGCGAAAAATTACGGAAAGTTCACCGCGCTCCAAGACCTCTCGCTCGAGGTCTACGAAGGCGAGATCTTCGCACTCCTCGGCCCAAATGGCGCCGGGAAGTCTACGCTAATCCACTGCATCACGGGACTCGCCAAACAAACTGAGGGCAGCATCGAGGTGCTTGGGTTCGACACCGTAAAGGACTTCCGTACGACCCGGCGACTCGTCGGCCTCGTTCCGCAGGAGATCAACTACGACCCGTTCTTCACACCGATCGAGAGCCTGATGATTCAGATGGGCTTGATGGGCGTAGAGCCGAACCGCGAACGCGCCGAGAGCCTGCTGAGGACCTTCTCCCTCGACGAGAAGCGCGACGCGTACACGCGAACGCTCTCTGGCGGCATGAAGCGCCGTTTGCTCGTCGCCAAGGCGCTGGTGCACGAGCCACGACTCCTCTTTCTCGACGAGCCGACGGCGGGCGTCGACGTCGAGCTCCGGCGCGAGCTGTGGCAGGAGGTCGAGGACCTGCGGGAAGCGGGCACGACGATCGTACTCACCACGCACTACATCGAAGAGGCCGAGAAGCTCGCAGACCGTATCGGCATCCTGCACAAGGGCGAGCTACTTCTCGTGGAAAGCCGTGAGAGCCTCTTGGAGCGACATCGGGGACGTTCGCTCGAAGAGATCTATCTCGAGCTGATTCGCAAGGCGGACGGGAGACACGCGGCGTGAGCACGATCGCGCTCAAGACGCTCTTCCTCAAAGAGGTTCGTCGATTTAGCAAGGTCTGGCTGCAAACCGTGCTGAGCCCGCTCGTGACGACGAGCCTCTATTTTCTGGTCTTTGGGGTGGCGCTCGGATCTCGCCTTCGGGAGATCTCCGGCGTTCCGTACATCCAGTTCGTCGTGCCGGGACTCGTGATGATGACGATGGTGCGGGACGCGTTTCTCAACACGTCGTCGAGCTTGTTCCAATCGAAGATCAACGGAACGATCACCGATGTGCTGGTGGCCCCCATCGGCGCCTTCGAGATGCTCGTCGCCTATGTCGGCGCAGCAATGATCCGCGCGTTCATCGTCGGGACACTGGTCTACCTG
Source organism: Polyangiales bacterium (assembly GCA_049669945.1). Lineage (GTDB taxonomy): Bacteria > Myxococcota_A > Polyangia > Polyangiales > Houyiibacteriaceae > SG8-38. Next base: position 2,757 of record JBATLA010000777.1, read on the forward strand.
GTGGCCCTCACGTTCACGTACTTCCCGCTCTATCACGTCGGTTGGACTCTGTTCTTCGCCGTGTTCGTCACGGCCACACTCGCGCTGCTCGGGATCGTCGCCGCGCTTTGGGCGGAGAAGTTCGACCATCTGGCGATCTTTCCAAACTTCGTGCTCCTGCCGCTCGCCTTCCTCGGCGGAGTGTTCTACTCGATCGACCTGCTCCCAGAACCGTGGCACGCGGTGAGCCTGTTCAACCCCCTACTTTACATGGTCAACGGCCTGCGATACGGCTTCCTCGGGGTCGCCGATGTCACACCTGAAGCAAGCGCCGGAGTCGTACTGGCCTCGTTTGCGGTGCTTCTTGGAGTCGCCAGCGCTCTGCTCCGCAGTGGTTACAACTTGAGAAGTTAGTCATGATGGTTGGGCGTTCATGAGAAGCAGCACTTACTTCGCCAACCCGGAGGCACGCGCGTTCCTTCAAAGGCGCGTCGCCGCGTTTGGGCTCATTGGCGCGATTCTCGGCGGCACCGCGTTGGCCTTCCGAATTGTCGTCGGTTTGATCTTCGGCTTCTTGCGTGAGGAGCTGAACGACCCTGGCTTCTTGATCCACGCCGCCGCGATTCTCCCGATGATCGGTATCTGGCTGACCGCCCGGCGCGGTGACTATTCGGTCAACGCGATTCACGCCATCGAGAATACCGGCATCTTTCTGACCGCAGTCGGCTATATTGGGATGGGACTCGAGATCCGGGCCGAAGTTGGCGCCGACACGATCACGGCTTTCATCCTGGCGCTGGTGATGTTCGCGCGGAGCGTGTTCGTACCGAGCTCGGCCCGCAGGACCGTGGTGCTCGGCGTTCTCATCGGCATCCCGCTGGTGGCCGCGATGTACTGGCACTACCTGCAGGTCGACCTCGGCATCTGGCGCCGTTTCGGATACCAGGCGCCATCGCAAGAACGCGTTGCGGCGACCCAGGCCGTCATCACGGTCATGTGGTGGACCTTGACCGTGGGTCTCTCGGCGCTTGCGTCTCGCGTGATTCACCGCTTGCGAAAGGAAGTCCGCGATATTCAGAGCCTCGGCCAGTACAACCTGGAACGAAAGCTCGGCGAAGGCGCGATGGGCGTCGTGTACCAGGCGAAGCATGGAATGCTCAAACGGCCGACCGCCATCAAGCTGCTGAAGCCCGAGCTCGCCGATCCGGACGCACTCGAGCGCTTTCGCCGAGAGGTGCAGCTC
>JBATLA010000778.1:0-2055 GCA_049669945.1 Polyangiales bacterium
TATCGAGTGACGAGGCGCGCAGCATCGACTCGCATTCGGCTTTTTGACGGGAGTAGTTGTCGCTCGGCGAGATCGCTTCATCTGCGCGGCGTGGCCGTTCGACCTCGTCATTGCGGCCCCAGATTGCTGCCGTCGAGGTGAAGGTCAGGCGCGGGGGGCTCTGCTGAGCTTCGCATGCGGCGATGATGGAGCGCGTCGCGACGACGTTGACGGCATAGCCCGCGGCTTGGTCGACGTCGGTGCCCGGCGGGACCATCGCGGCCAGGTGGATCACCTGGTCCATTCCTGTGACGGCCTCCCGGACCAGCGACTCGTTGCAGATGCTGCCGAACCGCATCTCGACGGCCTCGCCCCAGCGGGCCGCTACTTTGCGACCGGCGGCTGTGTCGAGATCGACTGCGCGCACTGCGTAACCGCGTTCGACGAGCAAGTCGACGACGTTGGCGCCGATGTTCCCGCAGGCGCCGGTGACGAGCACCCGCTTCATGCGAGCTCCTTCTGAAGCTGCCCGAGCGCCACATGGAAGGCCTGCACCGTGTGCTCGATGTCCTCCTCGGTGTGGACCGCCGAGATGAAGAACTTCTCGGCCGCCTTCAGCACACCTTGCTTCAGCAAGAGGTCCGAGAAGCGAATGTTTTTGTAGAAATCGGAGGCTTTCGCTGAGCGATGGTCGTAGGGCGCGTCTTTGCAGAACCAGATCTCGAACACGCTCGGCACGCCGGTCACGCAGGCCTCGATGCCGCTCTGCGCGATAGCGTCGCGGAGTCCCTGCCGGACCTTGGTGCCGACGGCTTCGAGGCGCTGGTAGGTGTCCGGCTTCTCGAATTCTTCGATGAGCGCGAGCGCGACGCCGGCGCACACCGGGTTGGATGAGAACGTTCCCGTCTGCATCGAGAAGGGCAGCATTTGGAGGCGCCGCTTGGGGTTGGCGATCGCCATGATGTCTGCTCGGCCGCAGAGCACGCCGAGCGGGAGGCCGCCGCTGATCGCCTTGCCGGTCGCGCAGAGGTCCGGTGTCACTCCGTAGAGCTCTTGGGCGCCGCCGAGAGCGAGACGAAAGCCCGTGACGACCTCGTCGAAGATGAGTGGAATGTCGAAGTTGGCCGTAACGTCTCGAATGCCCTGAAGGAAGCCTGGCTTCGGCTCGAACGTGCGCTGTACCGGCTCGATGATCACGCCCGCGAGCTCGTCCCGATGGGCTGCGATGATCGATGCGGCCGTGTCCAGGTCGTTGTAGGGCGCGATCAAGACCTGGTCGTCCAGCGCGCGCGGGATCCCATGCGTGTTCGGCACGGCGTTGGGATACGCCGGTGAGCCCATCGTCCATTGATTGCTCATCATCGCGTAGTCGTTCATGCCGTGATACGCGCCCTCGAACTTGAGGATCTTGTCGCGCCTGCGGTAGACGCGCGCCAAGCGCATCGCAAAGAAGGTCGCCTCGCTTCCACTGCTGTGCAAGCTCACCATTTCGGCGCAGGGGATGTGCTCGACGATCTTCTGGCCGAGCTTGATGGCCTGCTCGTTGATGATGAGGTGCGAGGTGCCGCCCTCGGGGATGTTGCGGAGCGCTTCGAGCACGGCGGGGTGGGCGTGGCCGAGCACATGCGGCCCCGAGCCGAGCAGGTAGTCGATGTACTCGTTGCCGCTCACGTCCCAGATGTGGCTGCCCTTGGCCTTGCCCACACAGAAGTTGAGCTCCGGGTCGAAGGTCAGGCAGCGCGTTTGCGTTGGGAAGAGCCGCTCGGCTTCCGCGATCAGCGCGCGTTCTTCATCGCTGCGCTCGATCATGCCGCGCTCCGGTCGCGCTTTTCGAGGACGCGCGGGTACTGTTCCAGGTATTCGGCGTAGCGCTCGTGGACTTGCGCGGGCGACTGCCCGAAGTCGTCGCGGGTGTAGTTGTGGGTGCCGAACTGCCCCGGCTTGTGGGCCTCCCGCCAGGTGCTGAGCGCCGCTTTTGCTGGATCGGAGAACGGCTGGTCGAAGTGCGCGTACGCCTTGGCTACTTCGCCGATCGGGTCGGCCATGAAATCGTTGAAATAAATGTCGTGGAACTGA
>JBATLA010000779.1:0-3555 GCA_049669945.1 Polyangiales bacterium
AGGTTGCGCCGAAGGACCGTTGCGCGCACGCGGGTCGAGCGCATGGACACCTCGACCGAGGCCCTTGCCCCGAGAGCCGCCAGCGCGTCCTCGAAGCGTTGCTGAGACAGCCCGCGCGGGCCCCTCCGCATCAAATGCCCCGTGAGCTGCGCAAGCCCTTCCTTGCCGGCGGGATCTTTGAGGCCTCCCACTGCAAACGCGATCTCCAAATCGACCAGCGGCAGCACGTCGCTCGACTCGACGAACAGGCTCACGCGTGACCTCCGAGAATCTCGACCCGCGTGCGACGGCTGGGGCGAAGGTACTTCTTCACCACGCGCTTCACATCGTTGCCGGTGACGTCTCGATACGCGTCCAGACGATCGAACACGGCCGCTCCATCATTGGCGACCGTTTCGTAGAAGCCGATCTGTTCCGCTTTTCCACCCGCAGTTTCCATGCCGTGCAGGAAGGAGAGCTCGAGCTGGTTGATGGCCTTGTCGAGCTCGTGCGCCGTCGGCCCCTGGGCCCCGAGGGCGTCGATCTGGTCGTCGAGCAGCGCGAGGGCGTCCTGGCGTCGCTTGCCCTCGCGCACGAAGATCCACATCTCGAACAACCCGGGATCGACGAACGGCGAAATCGAGCCGCGAACCGACAGAGCGATCTCCCGGTCGACACAGAACACGCGGTGCAGACGCGAGCTGCGGCCTCCGAAGAGGACCTCATTGGCAACCACGAGCGCCGGCGTGTCCGGGTCGCAGAAGGCCGGGGCATGATAGCCGAGTAGGATCTTCTCGGATGGAGTTGGCGCACTGAGCTGAGCCATGCGCTCGGCACGCTGCGCGGGCTCCTTCGGGTGTGCGATGCGCCCCACAGTTGCTCCCTTGGGAAGACTTCCGTAGTGCCTCTGGATCAACCGAAGGGCTCTTTGCTCATCGAAATCGCCCGCCACGACAACGGTCGCATTGGCGGGTGCGTAGTGGGTTCGATAGAACTGTTGGCAGTCCCGCACGGAAAAATTTCGGATGTCGTTCATCCAACCGATGGTCGGCCAGCCGTATGGGTGGCGCCGGAAGGCAGTCGCGTAGAGAAGCTCGAGCGCCTTGCCTTCGACATCATCCTCGACGCGAAGCTTGCGCTCGTTGGCGACAACTTCTTTCTCCGAGGTGACCTGCGGACCGCGAAGCACGAGGTTCCCCATTCGATCTGCTTCGAGCTCGACCAAGAGCCGCAGGGCGTTTCGAGGCGCGTTCTCATAGTAGTACGTCCAATCCGTCCACGTCGCCGCATTGGCTTCAGCGCCTGCGCGCTCCAGCAAACGGTCGAACTCTCCATGAGGATGGGCGCGGGTCTCGTTGAACATCAGATGCTCGAACAGATGCGCGAGGCCTGTCTTTCCAGGCCGCTCGTGGCGCGACCCAACGCGAAACCAAGTATGGTAGCTGACGGTCGGCGCCGAGCGGTCGACCAGCGTCAGCACCGTCAAGCCGTTCCCGAGGCGAAACCGGCGCAGCGTGAGTGCATCACCGAAAGCGTGGTCGCGCACGAACGTCCACCGCGCGTTGCGCTTCGATACGCCGCGGTTGAGCCGCTCCACCAGAACCTGAGGCGCCACCATTCGCGACCGAGCGTGAGCAGGGTCGCTTGCTCGGTCAAGCCGATTCCCCTGCGATCTTAGGCTCCTCCGACCCAGGGGGGTTCACGGGAGCCGCTTGGGCTCTATCCCTATTCGAAGTTCGGAAAAGGAGCGTGACGTGAAATTTGCGGTCATCGCGGCGAGAGTGCTGCTCGGTTTGATTTTCGTCGTGTTCGGTTTGAATGGGTTCTTCAACTTCATCCAACCGCCGGAGATGAACGACACGGCCCGCACGTTCATGGGAGCGCTCGCCGGAACGGGTTACTTCATGATCGTGGTGAAGCTGGTCGAGGTCGTGTCGGGACTGATGATTCTGACCGGGAGGTTCTTGCCGCTCGGTTTGATCCTACTGGCACCGGTTTCGGTGAACATCCTCTTGTTTCACATCTTCCTCGACCCGTCGACGCTCGCAATGGCGGTTGCCATCGTCGTGATGCAGTTGTTCTTGGCGTGGGCCTACCGCGATTCGTTTAGCGGCGTGCTTCAAGCAGGCGCCAAACCCACCGGGACTTGACCGGATCGCGGCGGGCAGTTAGCTCTCCGCTCATGTCAGAAGTCCGCGTTCGATTCGCGCCTTCACCCACGGGGTACCTCCACATCGGTGGCGTGCGTACAGCCCTCTACAGTTGGCTGTGGGCGCGACGTCACGGGGGCACCTTCATCCTGCGCATCGAGGACACCGACCGCGAGCGCAGTACGGACGAGAGCATCCAAGTCGTGTTGGACTCGATGCGTTGGCTCGGGCTCGATTGGGACGAAGGACCGGAGGTCGGCGGCAACCATGGTCCCTATGTGCAGAGCGAACGACTGCACATCTACGCGGAGTTCGCGGAGAAGCTCATCGAAAGCGGGCACGCGTACCGGTGCTACGCCACGAAAGAAGACATCGCTACGGCGCGGGAAGCCCACCAGAAGACCGGAACGAAGCAAGGGTTTCGCTTCGAGAGTCCGTGGCGAGAACGCACCGACCCACCGGAGGACCCAGGCGCGCGTCACGTCATCCGCTTTCGCGCACCGCATTCCGGCACGACGAGCTGGGACGACGCGGTCAAAGGCACCATCGAGATTCAGCACTCGACCCTTCAGGACTTCATCCTGCTGCGGCCGGACGGCATGCCGCTCTACAACTTCGGTTGCGTCGTCGACGACATGACGATGGGCGTCACGCTCGTCGCGCGCGGGGACGACCACGTGATCAACACGGCGCCGCAGATCCTGCTTTACCAAGCGCTTGGCGCTGAAGTTCCGCAGTTCGCACACATGCCGATGGTGCTCGCGCCCAACGGGGAGAAGCTGTCGAAGCGCCACGCCGCGGTAGGCGTGCTCGAGTACCGCGACATGGGGTACCTGCCGGACGGCGTGATCAACTACTTGGCGCGTCTCGGATGGTCGTACGGCGACCAAGAGATCTTCACGCGGCAAGAGCTGATTGACAAGTTCGATTGGGCGCGCGTCGGGTCCACTGCGGGCCGCTACGACGCGAAGAAGTTCCTTCATGTGCAGGCGGAGCACCTTCGGATGCTGCCAAACGACGAGCTCGCGCGCCGAACAGTCCCGTTCCTGGCCGAGCTCGGCATCGACGTCGACGCTGAGGACCCCACCCTCGACAGGGCGATCCCCTACGTCAAACCGAGAGCCTCGACACTCGTCGAGCTCGCCGAAGCGGTCGACTACTTCTTCCGAGACGTCGTGTTCGAAGACAAGGGCAAGCGAAAGTTCCTCGTGCCGGACAACGCGCGCCACCTGCTCGTACTGGCCGATGTCGTGTCGAAGGTCGACCCGTTCGATGCGGAAACCCTAGAGGGCACCGTCAAAGCATGGATGGAAGAAGACGAGCTCCCAATGAAGAAGGTGGCGCAGCCCGCCCGTGTCGCGATGACCGGCCGCACGCGGAGCCCCGGGCTGTTCGAGGTGATGGAGGTCCTCGGGCAGCCCAAGAC
>JBATLA010000780.1:0-4813 GCA_049669945.1 Polyangiales bacterium
GTCGCTCACCGCGCGTTGGATCTCCTCGAGGCCCTCGATCAACGGCGCCAAGTGCCCGAGGTCGACGAGCCCTCCTTCGAACACGGTGTAGATCATCGCGAGCAGCAGCAGGGCGTCTCGTTCGGGACGGATGAAGAAGTGTTCGGTTGCCGCGCGGGCGGTCTCGGTGCGCCGGGGGTCGATGACCACCACCCTGCCGCCCCGATCCTGGATCGCTTGGATTCGCTTTGCGACTCCCGCAGCCGTCATCATGCTGCCATTCGACACGACCGGGTTCGCGCCGATGATCAGAAGAAAATGGGTGCGGTCGATATCGGGAACGGGAATCAACATGCCCGCGCCCAACATGAAGTTTGACGCGACGTGGTGCGGCAGCTGGTCTGCCGACGCCGAGCTGAAGCGGCTTTGGCTTCCCAAAGCTTTGAAGAAAAAGGGCAGCAAGAGCGCGTTGCCGAAGTTGTGCGCGTTGGGATTGCCAAGGTAGACGCCGACCGAATTCGGCCCGTGCTCCGCTTGCACGCCTCGCAGACGGCTCGCGACTTCCGTGAACGCCTGCTCCCAGGAGATGCTCTCCCACCCGTCGGATGTCTTCTTGAGCGGGGTCTTCAACCGGTCTTCGTCGGTGTAGTAGTCCTGCAGCGCCACCGCCTTGGGACAGACGTGCCCCTTGCTGAACGGGTCGTCTTTGTCGCCCCGGATCGACAAGACTTGGCCATCACGATGCTCGATCGCCAGCCCGCACATGGCCTCGCATATGTTACACGTTCGGTAGTGGGTCTCGGTGCCGCTGCTCATCGCCTGACCTCTCGGCGATACCAGCAAGGACCGGAGGTGGTCAATCGGGACGGACGAGGGATCCATGGAGCGGAGTCTGCGCGGTGGACTTGGATCGAACGCGGTGGCGAACGTCTATCTACCTGCAGAGAGGATCTGCCAGGAGATTCTTCACGACCTACCGCTGCAGTTCGGATTCTGAGAGGCCGGGGATGCACCCCGGGCTTCAGGGTCTTCCGTAGAAGCCGCCTCCATAGGCGGGGCCCATCGGCCCCCCACCGTAGAATGCGCTGTCGTAGTAGCCCTGCCCGTATCCGTATCCGTACCCGCCGTAACCGTACCCGTACCCGACGTAGGAACCGGTGTAGCAGTCCGACTGGCCCAGGCAGAGGACGAGTCCGAAGAGCAGCGCGATGCGTTGCACGATGCGTTTCACAGGTTCGCTCCTTGCTCGGGGGACCATTTCTGCAGTGCGAGGGGCGCGCCCGTTGGGTCGAGAATCAGCGCCAGCGTACCGTCACGGAGCTCGGGGTGCGGAGCTACGACGACGGTGCCCCCGAGCGCGGTCGTGCGTTCGGCAAGGGCCGCAGGATCGTCGACGCGCACATAGGGGATCCATGTCGAGCGGGTCTTCTCGAAGGGGTGCTTCATGATGCCGGCCCTTGCCGCACCCGCGCTCCAGAGCACGCGATACTCCCAGGTGGGTTGTTTCCGAAGGGGCTCGGTCCGGTACCCGAAGGCGGCTTCGTAGAATGCGAGCGCCCGGGCGGTATCGTTTGCGAGGAGCTCGTGCCAGAGCCAGGTGTGGACCGCTGGTTCAACGTCGGGCGGGTCGCCGTGCTCAGGCGTGAGCAGATGAAGAAGGGCCCCATCCGCATCCTCCACGGTGACCACGCGACCGACCCCCGATACGTCCAAGGGTGTATCGACTTGCTTGCCGCCCGCCTTGTGGAGCGCGGCCAGGCTCTCGCCGAGATTCGGCACCGAGATCGCGCTCAGCCAGCGTGCCGACTTCGGGGGCTTGTCGTCCTTGCTCGCATCGAGAATCCCGCCGAGATTGTGTCCCTCATAGGTGATGATGCTGTAGCGGCCGTCGTTCTTGATATCGAACTTCCACCCGAGAAGCTCGCCATAGAACGCACGCGCAGCCTCGGCGTCGTTGGTGATGAGGTTGTGCCAGACGAACTTGCCTGGCAGCTGTGGAGCCTGCTGGTCTTCGACCAGAGGGGGAAGGCTAGCGCTACGATTGCAGCCCAGGATCGAAGCCGACCCGAGCAGGGCAGCGACCATCAAGAGACTCTCGATACGGACGAACGTGGCTGATTGGGTCATGTGCCTCCAAGGCAAGGGCGCCAAACTACGCGGACCGTACACCATTTCGAGCGATCGTGCCGGCGGGTTTGGAGTGTCGGGCGCAGTGCGCCACTTCAGTATTCGTCTTCGTCCTTGCCCCAGGAAACCCCGATGCCGAGGCCGATCAAGGGGCCTTTGATCCCGACGCCGTCAACGGTGATGGGTGCGATGACGTATCCGGTGCGCAGATCGAGGTTCACCCAGAACTCCCCTCGCAATCTCCAGAGAAGTAGTGCGCGCAAGTACGCACTCGACACGAACTGATCACGAGAGCCCACGCGGCCCCAACCGAGGTCGAACATCGCGCCCGCGCCGAACCAGTGGTCCCAATCACCCGTGCCCCAGAGGGCGCCGAGCGCTCCTCCCGCCGTGCGCATCTTGAGATCTTCCGGAGTCCCATCCTTGCGCCCGAAGCGCGCAAAGAATTCGCCTGCCAGATGAACGCATTTGTCCGACGGCTTGTACAGCGATCCCAGCTGGAACCCCGTGAGCGCTGCGTCCGCATTCGGATAGAACCGGGTGCTCGAGCTGAGATCGGCAAAGAGCTTCGGCGCCTCTCCCTTGGATGTGCTTTGCGCGAGCGCCGACCCTGCGGCGAGCAGAAAGACGATTGCCAACAGCGTGGAAATCGAATGAATTATTCGAGGTGCGGTCATGAGCCCTCCATCCGGGTCTAGGTCATTCCGAGTGTAGCTTAGGGCCGACGCACCTCGGCTGGCCAGTGCCACCGCCCCGGCCTGCGAGTTCCTCTCGACTGTCTTTTATTCTGGGAGTAATGAACTCCGAATAGAGGGCGCTATGAAAAAATTTCAGTCTTGGTACGTATGGCCTTTGCTGGGAATTCTGTCGCTCCTGGCCCGCCCCGCGGCCGCGGAGGATTCGACTGCAGAGGATTCGACTGCAGAAGATTCGGCCGCTCAACCCGCGGCCGCTCGAGACGCCGAAGCAACGAGCGAGGGCGAATGGACCTACCCGAAGACCTATTCGGTCCGCCCGCTCACGATGCAGCGAGGGATGATTCGGGCGAACGGAATTTTCACGGTCTGGGATGACGGCGTCGATACGATCACCGGCATCACGCTTGGCGGGTCGATCTCTGTCACCGACGACATCGAGCTCGGCCTCAACAACTATCGCATCGGATCCTCACTGCAGCAGAACTACGAGGGACTCGTCCCGGTGGTCTTCACGCCCTCAGCAGGCTACGGAAACATTCCGATCTACGGGCGGTATCGATTCCTGCACCGCGAGAAGCTCGACTTCGCGGGCGACCTCATTCTCGTGATGCCGATCGACACGCCGTTTGCGCTCGAAGTCGCCTTGCCATTCCGAATCAAGCCGAAGGAGAGACTCTCGGTGGACACCGGACTCGAGGTGCGCGGCACATTTGGTTCTGCGAAGTATGCGGACATTCGAATTCCGGCGATCGTGAACTACAATTTCTCCGACCACGCATTCATTGCCGCCGAGACGGGGATTCAGTTCATCAACCTGGGAAAGAGCTACGGCACCGCGCCCAACGATACCAAAGGCGTTGCCGTTCCCGTCGGCTTTCGCGCGGGCGGCACTTGGCAGAAGCCAGACAAGCACATGATCGATCTGTTTGGAGGATTCTCATTCCCGACACTCATATCTAGCGCGGCATACGCCCAAGCAAACGTCAGTCGCAACACGATCGACTTCGGCATTTGGGACCTGTTCGTCGGCGTCGCGTTCTACACCCGCCCGCTTTTCTAGCGACTCATCAGCTCCCTGGAACGGCCTTGCCGCCCTTGGCCTCCGCTCGTTGGTAGGCGGGCCGGCTGGTCACGCGCTCTCGCCACGCCTCCATGTTGGGGTAGTTGCCCGATGCTCGGGAGAGGGCGGCCTCCACTCCGTAAAACATCTGAATGTCTGCAATCGAGAAGTCGCCGCCCGCGAAGTACGGACGCTCGGACAGGGTCTTGTCGACGAATCCAAGATGCAGGTCGAGCGCGGGATTCGTGTAGCTCTGGTCGACCTTGTCTGCGATGCCGCGGGCGATGGGTTTGACGAAGAAGGGCATGGGCGCGGACCGCAACCTCGTGATGATCAAGCTGACCAGCAGGGGCGGCATGAGCGAGCCCTCGGCGTAGTGGAGAAACATCGTGCACTCGAGCTTCTCGGCCTCGTCGGTCGGCTTCAGCTTTCCCTCGCGGCCCGCGAAGTACTCGAGCACCGCGCCCGACTCGACCAGCACCCGCCCATCGACCTCGACCATCGGAAAGCGACCGAGCGGGTGAATGTCCGCGGCCGCTGCGGGCGCCCGGAAGTTCTTGTCGCGCTCCCAGGATTGGACCGTGTAGTCGAGCTCGAGCTCCTCGAGGAGCCAAAGAACGCGCAGGGAGCGAGAGAAGTTGAGATGGTGGACTTTGATGCTCATGCCGCGAGCGTAGCATCGGTCGGTAGTTCACGGGCTTGACATGCCGCGCGCCAACGCCAGCTTGGGTTGGTCCTCTCGATGGCGCCTGCCCAATTATCGTTCCCGTTCCGCAACAGCTACGCGCGGCTTCCCGAGCGTTTCTTCTCCCGGGTTGCGCCCTCGGCGGTCTCCAAACCCACCCTGATCCGCCTGAACGAGCCGCTCGCGCGTCGCCTCGGGCTCAGCCCCGCGCGCCTGCGCGCGCCAGAAGGCATCGAGGTCCTGGCCGGGAACCGAGTGCCGGAG
>JBATLA010000781.1:0-2157 GCA_049669945.1 Polyangiales bacterium
GTTCTTCGCCTTGTCGTTGAAGACCTCGTGCGGCTCGTCGCACCCGGCCGTGGGCGGGATGACGCGCCGGTTCACGGCGGCGACCGCCTTGAGCAAGCCGCCAACGCCGGCTGCGGCCTTGGTGTGCCCAACCAGCGATTTGAAGGAAGTCACCCCGCAGCCGTGGGGCTCGGCTTCGCCGAACGATTCGATGGTGTTCGAGATCGCAGCGAGCTCCACGGGGTCGCCCACCGCGGTGCCCGTGCCGTGTCCCTCGACGAAATCGAGCTGATGTGCCGAGTAGCCCGCTCGGTCGTAGGCCCGTCGAAGCGCAAGGCCCTGTCCCTCGACGGTCGGCGCAGTGATGCCGCCCTTGCCATCGGAAGAAATGCCCCAACCGTTGAGGACCGCGTACACATAGTCGCCATCGCGCTCCGCGTCGGCGAGCCGCTTCATGACGATGAAGCCGCAACCTTCACCAGGAAGGAAGCCGTTCCCCGCGCGATCGTAGACCTTCATCTCCGAATCGGAGAGCGCACCGACTTTGGCGAAACCCACGAGCTCGAAGGCGTCGAGGCTGACGTCGACGCCGCCGGCCAGCGCAACGTCGATGTCACCTGCACAGAGCGCATTCGAGGCCGTCGCGACGGACAGCAAGGAGGACGAGCAGGCGCCGTCGACCGTGTAGCCGCCGCCGCGCAGATCCATGTAGTTACAAATGCGACCCGCGATCGTGTTGGCGAGCGCGCCGGCCAACGTGTCTTCGTTCGGGGCAGGAAAGAACGACTTGTAGATTTTCTCGGTCTCCGCGACGAGCTCTTCGAGTGTCGCGCCGTCGAGACCCTTCTTGATTCCGGCCGCGCGGATCGTCTTGCGCACGAACGGCCAGCGTCCGCGGAGGAGATGTGATCGCTGCTGCTCGCCGGTGAGCGTGTTACCGATGACGACGCCGGTGCGATCCCGGGGGAGCTCCTTCGGTTCGTAGCCGGCGTCGGTGAGCGCCTGGAGCGCGACGTCGAGCGCCAGCCAGTGCGTGATGTCGGTTTGTTCGAAGACCTGCTTCGGTATGCGTCGCCGCGCCCAATCGAAGTGGAAGCCGTCGATGACCGCCGCGCGCTTCCCGTAGGTCTTGTCGGGCGCGCGCTTGTCCGCGTCCCCGTACTCGGAGAGCGGGAGGCGCTCGTCCGGCATCCGTCGGAAGCTCTGGCGCCGGGCCAGGACGTTTTCCCACAGCTCTTTCGGGCTGCGGGCGTCCGGATACCGGCAGCCGAGGCCGATGAGCGCGATGGGGCTATGGGGGGTCGAATTCAAAGGCATTCGGGGGCCTCAAAACAGGGGAGCTGATAAGACAAACGGGGGAGAGCGAGTATACAGAAACGGGCACTTGCTTCCGCTGAACAGCGGCTCAGCAAAGAGTGATTCTTATTCACGTTTTCAAAAAAATCGAAGGAAGACAGGGGCTTACAGAGCGAGCCGCGGCTCCCACCGTGGTCGAATTGTGGGAGATGTCACAAATGAGACCCCTCCGCCTGCCACACCCATCGGGTGTAGGGCGGCGCCGGGCGGTGAGATCACCTTCCGGACACAACGGGGTATCGGCGAGACTGCCCGTTTCGGGCCGTCATTTCAAGAGTCTTCAGCCGCCGCAGTAGTCGTCACCGCCGGAGCCGGATGAGCCGCAGGTGTCAGCGGGCGCGTCCGCCGGACACTGCGCAGGCAGGCCGCAGAGGTAAGTGCAACGGTTCTGGAGATTGCCTACCTGTCGACAGATGCCACTGGTTTCGCATTCCTCGTCGGTGCCGTTGGGACAGCGTTCGTCAGCCACCAGCGCTGCTACAGCAGGACAGGTCGCGAGTTCCTCGTTGACCCCGCAGTAGTCGTCACTTGAGCTTGGTTCCGACAGCGTACCCCGATCGCGAAGCGTGATCGCGTAGGGACGCTCACAACCCCCGTCCGTCGTCTTCAAACAAAACCCAGTCTCGTCGTCCGGGAAGCGCGTTTGGTCGTTCGGGTAGTACAGCGGGACGCACTTGTACGCTTCCGACGGCTCGCCCTCATCGCCGCACTCGCTGTCCGCGATGCACTAGTCGCACACACCGAGGCTTCCGACAGTCGTGTCAGTGCATGTGTTGGTTTCCGGGTCGCAGCTCGTGCCGCCCGGGCAGGTCTCGGCTTCCG
>JBATLA010000782.1:0-2972 GCA_049669945.1 Polyangiales bacterium
GGCACGCTCGCTTTCCTCGGGAACCTTTCCCAGATGCTCCTTTTTTATGATCCGCGCACGCTGCGCGAGGTGCGCCGTCTCTCCACGCTGCGCTTCTGCGCGCCCGATGTTGTCTACTCCAGCCAAACCCACGTGGTGTGGATGTCTGACAAGACGTTCATCACCGTGCTTGGAGACTCGTTCTGGCGCTTCGACATGGACGACCTCGAGAATCCGGTCCGCCTCGGCGAGCATCTCGTAAAGCTCCCCCATGCGCTCAAGCTCTCGCCTTCGAGGCGCTACATTGGCTACGGGTCCATGGACCACGACCACAAGGGCTATGCGCGCGAGCTCGGCGTCTTCGACCTCAGCACGAACGAGGCGCGTGTGGTGCAGCTTCCGGCCACCTGTTGGCATATCGCCGCGCACCCCAGCAAAGACTTATTCTATGGCCCCAGTCAGCAGGTCGCCCCGCAGGGGAGCGAGTTCGCTGAATACACACTCGCCCACTACAAGAACTACGTCTACGAAGTCGACGCCGAAACGGCCACCGTCACCCGCCACGCCTCGATCGCCAAGGAGCTCCCCGCGGCCTTCACGTCCGACGTCGCCGTTACCGAAAATGACGTCTTCTACAACGCCTGCGCCGGCGGCACGTTGGTGCGCGTGGATCTCGAGACCTTCAAGCACGTTCAGTTCATCGACGAGCGTCCGAGCCTCATGCGTTCGCTCCCCCATCTGCGGAGCGGCGTCTCGAATCTCGTCGAAGCCTTCAGCCGCGCCAACGTTCTCGGCAACTCGCATCTGCTCCTCAAAGCGCTGCGCGCGACCCGCTTCAGCCTCCTCGACGGCAGCCTCGGCCTTCAGTTGAGCCCCGACGGGAGCTTCATCCTCACTGCCCACCGGGGTCTCAACGAGGTCATCGTCTATCGCCACCCCGAGATGACGGTGCACAAGCGCATCCGCTTCCCCTCCATTCGCGGGTTTTTCCCCGAGCACATCGGACTCCTCGACGATCCTCGCCTCGGCTTCCACCACAGCACGGTTTCGACGGCGACGGTCGACGCTTGACTGCGGGGGCGGGAGGAACGGCATGAGAGCCCGCTCAACATGTATTGGTGGGTGCTCGCGTCTTTCAGCTCCGTGGATCTGCGCACCGTCAACCAAAATGCGACGTGCTACACGCTGGAGCTCTACTCCTTCGTGAACGTGTTGGGCGGCTCGGGCGAAACTGGGCTACGGGTCTAGGTCGATTTCAGGAGAGATTCCCGGGGGGACGCGAATCAGACAGCCGGTTTCGGGGATGCTGGCACAGCGTATTCCGCGCGTCATCTGGCGGCTGCAGACTCGGGCGCGAAGGAAGCGGTCACGCGTTCTTCCTGCAAGATCTCGATGTCGGCGATCTTCCACTGACCTTCGATGGGAGCGAGCGTGATCTCCGCGTCATATTGGTTGGTGCGCATGTGGGTGTGCCCCCAATGTCCGACGGACCCAGTCGCGTTCCATCGAGTGCGGTAACGAAGCGCGCCCGCCGCTTCAGCGTGCGTCGGCACCACCTCGAGCAGGTCGACTGCGCGGACCCGGACACGCGCACCGCCCTGGTTCTCGAGCCGCAGCCCTTTTCGCATCTCGAGGTAGACGCGTTCGAGAACGTCGCCGGAGAGGCTTTGTGCGAGGCGATCGAAGACGACTTCTTCGTCTCGGAAGTCGAGCGCTCGGTAGATGTTGTAAAGCAGGGCGTGAATGGTCGGTGCAGCCTCCTCGCCTGACGGTGCACGGAGCTTCGATGACACAGGGATGTCCGCCGTCGGCGTGGGGACGAACCACGCCACCACGGCCAGGGCGACCGCGGCGTGGCCGAGCGCCCAAGAACGGCGACGCCAAGCCAAGAGCCAGAGCCCAAGCGCGAGGACCAAGCCCAGGCTGAAACCGATCGGGATCGAGACCTGCGAGGTCGGGGCTTGGACTTCCAGCTTGCCCGGCAGCGCACTCCCCTTGAGGTAGTTCACCCAATGGAGCTGGCTATCTTCGGGGGTCAGGAAATAGGGCATGGGCCCGGCCTCGTCGGTCGCGGTTCCCGGCACGCGCGTGATGCGTTCGTCAAAGAGGTCCCAGTCGAGGCGAACATCCTTCGGCATGCCATCCACCGGGTAGACGAAGATCGCGCCGACGATCGCGTTGCTTCCGTCGACTGGCTCATCCGGCGTCACCACGCGCGTCATTCGCAGCCCGCGCTTCAGGAAGTGGATACGGTCGAGGATCGGCGCGGGACGCGCGCCGTCGATGGTGACCGGCGCACGCTGCGCGAGAAACTCGGCGATTCGGGCGAGCACGGCGTCTCTTTGGTCGGCTGGGATCGGCGCGTGGGGACGGACGTCGAGATCGGTGAAGCGCGCGAGGTCAACAGGTCGAACGACGAACTCCTTGCGAACCTCGAATGGCTCGACGTACAGAAAGATGTTCATCGGCGAGTCGAACTTCCGTTTCAGTGTCTTGCGCGCGAAGCGAGAATAGAAGGGGTCCTCCCAGTCGAGCTCGAGCCGCTCCGAGGCGGACAGGTACCGGAAGTCGTTGACCGGAACGCCCTGGTGATAGATGACGAAGCCGATGTCGGCGATGGCGTAGCCGTCCTTGGAGGGCGGGCTGAGGACCAGTGTCCTCGGTTGCTTGCGCAACGGGTATCGCAGCAGGACGAACAACACCTCTTCCGCCCTCTGCGTTTGCAAGGGCTCTCCGCTGACCTCGTCGCGCTCCACTCTCTTGCGGTGTTCCGCGCGTTCGATGGTTCCCCGTAGCCGTGTTCCGTCTGCCATGAAGGAGAGCTCGGACGCCGCCGGAATCGGTTCTGGAAGGGAGTCGGTGCCGGTGGCGGCTTCGACCAGCACCGGGAACTTCTGTAGCTCCTCGTCGCCGATTTCGAGCTCGACTATCAGCGCGTCTTTCTCGACGGACGCTTCCAGGATCGTGCTTGCCTTCATCGCACGCGTGACGAT